>NZ_JBJZOG010000191.1:0-4753 GCF_047200535.1 Micromonospora mangrovicola
CCCCCCCCCTCTCCCCCCCGCCCCCGGTTCGCGTTACCTTCCGCTGTGCGTCGCTGCGCGGTAGTGTTCGTCTTTGTTGGAACACGTTCGACCGCGTGCGCGTGGTCGGGAGAGTGGGAGGTGACCGCGGGTGCTCGCGCGGCAGCGGCAGGCCGCCATCCTGGACCGGGTCCGCGCCGCCGGCGGCGTCCGGGTCACCGAGCTGGCCGCCGAGTTCGGCGTCTCCGACATGACCATCCGGCGCGACCTGGAGACCCTGCACGAGCAGGGGCTCCTGGCCAAGGTGCACGGCGGCGCCACGCTCGCCGGCCCGGGCTCGACCGACGAGCCCGGCTTCCGGGCCAAGTCGGTCCGCCAGTCGGCCGAGAAGGCGGCCATCGCCGCCCGGGCGGCGCAGCTGGTCCGCCCCGGCGCGGCCGTCGCCCTCTCGGCCGGTACGACCACCGCCGAGCTGGCCCGTCACCTGCTCGACGTGCCGGGGCTGACCGTGGTGACGAACTCGCTGCCGGTGGCCGAGATCCTGCACGTCGGCGGCCGGCCGGACCAGACCGTGGTGCTCACCGGCGGGGTGCGTACCCCCTCGGACGCGCTGGTCGGCCCCCTCGCGGTGGCCGCGCTCGACGCGCTCCACCTGGATCTGCTCTTCCTCGGCGTGCACGGGATCAGCGAGCGGGCCGGGTTCACCACACCGAACCTGATGGAGGCGGACACCGACCGGGCCCTGGTCGCGGCGGCCGACCGGCTGGTCGTGCTCGCCGACCACACCAAGTGGGGCACGGTCGGCATCTCCTCGATCGTCGGCCTGGACGCGGCGGACGTGCTGGTCACCGACGGCCGGATGGCGCCGGACGCGCGACGGGTACTCGAGGACCGGGTGGGCGAGCTGGTGATCGTGCCGGGCACCGAGGGGGCGGAGTGAAGCGTACGCAGATCGAGCTGGCCGACGGCCGCGAGTTGATCTACTTCGACGAGCGGGACGACGCGGTCCGCGACCAGCCGGACCGGCGTGAGCTGCCCCCGCCGCCGCCCGCATCCCAGCTCCGCTACGACCCGCTCACCGACGAGTGGGTGGCGGTGGCGGTGCACCGGCAGACCCGGACCTTCCTCCCCCCGGCCGACGAGTGCCCGCTCTGCCCCTCCCGGGGTGACCGGCTCAGCGAGATCCCCGCCCCGGACTACGACGTCGCCGTCTTCGAGAACCGCTTCCCCTCGTTGAGCCAGCGGGTCGCCGAGGAGCCGGACGAGATCACCCCGTTCACCCCGGTCCGTCCCGGGCGCGGCCGGTGCGAGGTGGTCTGCTTCACCGATGACCACAACGCCTCGTTCCCCCGGCTCTCCCCGCGCCGGGTGCGGACCGTGCTGGACGCCCTCGCCGACCGGACCACCGCGCTGGGCGCGCTGCCCGGGGTCGAGCAGGTCTTCCCGTTCGAGAACCGGGGCGTGGAGATCGGGGTGACCCTGCACCACCCGCACGGCCAGATTTACGCGTACCCGTTCGTCACGCCGCGGACCCGCACCATGCTGGCCGCCGCCCGCCGGCACGCGGAGCGCACCGGCGGCAACCTGTACGCGGACGTGCTCGCCGCCGAACGCGCGGCCGGGGACCGGGTGGTGGCGGCCAACGAGCACTGGACGGCGTACGTACCGGCCGCGGCGCGCTGGCCGTTCGAGGTGCACGTGGCACCGCACCGACCGCTGCCGGACATCCCGGCGCTGGACGACGCCGAGCGGGACGCCTTCGGCCCGCTCTACCTGGACGTGCTGCGCCGCTTCGACGGGCTGTTCGGCCTGCCGATGCCGTACATCGCCGCCTGGCACCAGGCCCCGGTACGCGTCGACCGCGACCTGGCGCACCTGCACCTGCAGCTGTTCAGCATCCGGCGGGCCAAGGACAAGCTGAAGTACCTGGCCGGCTCCGAGTCCGGGATGGGTGTGTTCATCAACGACATCGCCCCGGAGCGGGCGGCGGAACTGCTCCGCGCCGCGCCGCCCCGGGCCGCCGCCTGACGCCCCGGGCCGCCGCCGCGCCGCTCCCCGTCGCCCGGCGTCCCGGATCGTCGCCTCGTCGCCCGCATTCCGACACCTCGGTCGCCGCATGGTGGCCAGCGCCGAGGACCGCATCAGCCGCGGTGGCCGGGTGGGAATCCCGCCACAACAGGGCGCGGGGGGCCCGGGACAGGGCCCCCCGCAAGGGAAGGGACGGCTGGCTGCGTGCGACAGCCGGGAAGGCTGGCCGATCGCCGCGAGACGACCGCGGTCAACCCTCCGTGGACGGGACTGGCATCGCGTCCACCCTGCTCAACGAGGCGCGCCGTCCCCCGGTGACGCTGCCGGGGACGGCCCAGCACAGCGGACCCGGCTGGGGAGCACCCCGGCGGACACGACGGAGCCCGCCGGCGCGGGGCCGGCGGGCTCGGTCGGTGACGCGGACGAGAGTCAGGCGGCGAGCTTGCGCGCCAGGTTCTCGTCGAGCGCGTTCATGAACTCGTCGGTGGTCAGCCACGGGGCGTCCCGCGAGATGAGCAGCGCGAGGTCCTTGGTCATCTGGCCGCCCTCGACGGTCTCGACGATGACCCGCTCCAGCGTGTTGGCGAACTCGGCGACCGCCGGGGTGCCGTCCAGCTTGCCCCGGTGGGCCAGGCCCCGGGTCCAGGCGTAGATCGACGCGATCGGGTTGGTCGAGGTCTTCTCGCCCTTCTGCCACTGCCGGTAGTGCCGGGTGACGGTGCCGTGCGCGGCCTCCGCCTCGACGGTGCGGCCGTCCGGGGTCATCAGCACGGAGGTCATCAGGCCGAGCGAGCCGAAGCCCTGCGCGACGGTGTCCGACTGGACGTCACCGTCGTAGTTCTTGCAGGCCCAGACGAAGCCACCCTCCCACTTGAGCGCGGCGGCGACCATGTCGTCGATCAACCGGTGCTCGTAGGTGATGCCGGCGGCCTCGAACTCCGACTTGAACTCGTTCTCGAACACCTCGGCGAAGATGTCCTTGAACCGGCCGTCGTACGCCTTGAGGATGGTGTTCTTGGTCGACAGGTAGACCGGGTAGCCGCGGTCCAGGCCGTAGCGCATGGAGGCGCGGGCGAAGTCCCGGATCGACTCGTCGAAGTTGTACATGCCCATGGCGACGCCGCCGCCGGGGAAGTTTGCGACCTCCATCTCCATCGGCGCGCTGCCGTCGGCCGGGGTGTAGGTGATGGTCACCGTGCCCGGGCCGGGGACGACGAAGTCGGTGGCCTTGTACTGGTCGCCGTGCGCGTGCCGGCCGATGATGATCGGCTTGGTCCAGCCGGGGACGAGCCGCGGCACGTTGGACATGATGATCGGCTCGCGGAAGACGACGCCGCCGAGGATGTTGCGGATGGTGCCGTTGGGCGACCGCCACATCTTCTTCAGGCCGAACTCCTCCACCCGGGCCTCGTCCGGGGTGATCGTGGCGCACTTGACGCCGACGCCGTGCTCCTTGATGGCGTTCGCGGCGTCGACGGTGACCTGGTCGTCGGTCTCGTCACGGTGCTGGATCGACAGGTCGTAGTAGTGCAGGTCGACGTCGAGGTAGGGCAGGATCAGCTGCTCCCGGATCTGCTTCCAGATGATCCGGGTCATCTCGTCGCCGTCGATTTCCACGACCGGGTTGTTTACCTTGATCTTCGCCATCGGCCGGCGCTCCTCTCGGGGGACACATGCTCAAGCAGTACGAGCGTACTGGAAACTGGCCGGGGCTCCCCAGCCGGCCTCACCCCTGGAAACGGGGTCGCCCGGGACGGGCCGCGGTGGCATCCTTCCCGGATGCCGCTGGATCACACGGTCGGGTCTATCACGGTCACCGCCCTGGTCGACGGAGCGGGGCCCTTCTTCCAGCCCCGGAAGGAGGCGTTTCCCGACGCCACCGGCGCCCAGTGGGCGGAAGCCGACCGCCGGGACCCGGAATCCGTCACCCCGGACGGCCGCTGGTGGCTGCCGTTCCGCTGCTTCGCACTGCGCACCGGGGACGGGCCGGTCACCCTGGTCGACGCCGGCATCGGTCCCGCCGACTCACTCGCCGCGGGCTGGGCACCCGTCCCCGGCCGGCTGCCCGAGGAACTGGCCGCGGCCGGGATCGACCCGGCGGACGTCCGGACCGTGGTGCTCACCCACCTGCACACCGACCACGTCGGCTGGGCCGGCGCCCTGTTCCCGAACGCGGATCACCTGGTGCAGCGGGCCGAACTGGACGCGCTGGCGCGGTTTCATCCCGAACTGCCGGCCCGGCTCCTGGGGCCGTTGCGCGTCACCGGCCGGCTACGGGTGGTCGACGGCGACGCGGACCTGACCCCCGGGGTACGCGTGCTGAGCACCCCGGGGCACACCCCCGGCCACCAGTCGGTGCTGCTCGACGACGGACAGGACCGGCTCCTGATCACCGGCGACCTGCTGGTGCATGCCCTGCAACTCGTCGATCCCACCCTGGCGTACGCGCACGAGGAGGATCCCGCACTGGCCCGCACCACCCGCCTGACCCTGCTGACCACCCTGCCCCCCACCACCACCCTGGCCACCCCCCACCTCGGCACCCCCTTCACCCTGATCACCCCTCGCACCGCGCACCCGCAGAGTTGATCAAGGAGTTCGCGTCGGAACGGAGCCGATTTCCGACCCGAACTCCTTGATCACCGTGGCCGAGCGGTGTGGGGGGGTGTGGGGATGCGGAAGGGGCGGGGGGGGGGGGGGGGGGGGGGGGCGTGGGGGGGGGGGGGGGGGGGGGGGCCCCCCCCCC
>NZ_JBJZOG010000192.1:0-4630 GCF_047200535.1 Micromonospora mangrovicola
CCGGCGAGCCGGCGGGTGCGGCGGGGGAGAACCCCGCGGGCGGCGTACCCGGGAAGCGGGGAAGGCGGCGGGCGGCGCCCGCGCCGGAGCCCGCGCCCGAGCTGGACGACGCCGAGCTGCGCGGCGCCCTGGAGGCGATCCTGCTGGTGGTGGACCAGCCGGTCAGCGAGCTGACCCTGGCTCAGGTCCTCGAGCAGGCCCCGGAGCGGATCGGCCCGATGCTCGACGAGATCGCCGCCGGGTACACCGCCGCCGGGCACGGCTTCGAGCTGCGCCGCGCCGCAGGTGGCTGGCGTCTCTACACCCGCCCGGAATACGCCACCTACGTCGAGCGGTTCATCCTGGACGGGCAGTCGGCACGACTGACCCAGGCCGCGCTGGAGACCCTCGCCGTGGTCGCGTACCGGCAGCCGGTGACCCGGTCGCGGATCTCCGCCATCCGGGGTGTCAACTGCGACGGGGTGATCCGTACCCTGGTGACCCGCGGCCTGGTCGAGGAGTGCGGCACCGAAGCGGACAGCGGGGCGTTCCTCTACCGGACCACCACGATGTTCCTGGAGAAGCTGGGACTGAACTCGGTGGACGACCTGCCGCCCCTGGCCCCCTTCCTCCCCGACGACGTAGAAGAGCTTGCCGATGCGACGCGATGACCGTGCCCCGAAGCCCGACGCCCCCGTGTACGAGGGTGCCGAGCGCCTGCAGAAGGTGCTCGCCGCCGCCGGGGTGGGGTCGCGGCGCGCCTGCGAGGACCTGATCTTCCGGCGCCGGGTCAGCGTCAACGGCCGGATCGCCCAGCTCGGCGACAAGGCCGACCCGACCCGGGACGTCATCCACGTCGACGGGGAGCGGCTTCAGGTCGACACCCGGCTGGTCTACCTGGCCATGAACAAGCCGCGCGGGGTGGTTTCCACCATGGCGGACGAAAAGGGACGCGCCGCGCTGTCGGACTTCCTCGGCAACCGGGTGGAGCAGCGGGTCTACCACGTCGGGCGGCTCGACGCGGACAGCGAGGGCCTGCTCCTGCTCACCAACGACGGCACCCTCGCCCACCGGCTCATGCACCCGTCGTACGGGGTGCAGAAGACCTACCTGTGCGAGGTGGCCGGGCCGATCCCGCGCAACCTCGGCAAGCGCCTGGCGGCCGGGGTGGAGCTGGAGGACGGGCCGGTGAAGGTCGACTCCTTCAAGGTGTTGGACACCCTGGGCCGGACCGCCCAGGTGGAGGTGACCCTGCACGAGGGGCGCAAGCACATCGTCCGGCGGCTGCTGGCCGAGGTCGGGCACCCGGTGTCCCGCCTGGCGCGTACCTCCATCGGTCCGATCCGGCTGGGTGACCTGCGCGCCGGGCGGACCCGGCGGCTGACCAACGCGGAGGTCGCCGCGCTGTTCAAGGCGGTGGGTGACTGACCCCGCCCCTCGGGGTACGGCTCCCGGTAGGCTTCGACGCGGCCCGCGGGCCGGCGGGTGGCGCGGGTCGCCCCCGGCGGCGTCGCGCGCGGCCGACCCGCGCGGTGCGGGCATGATTGAGGATGATGGACAACCGCTCAACGGCGCCGGACAACCGGCGACCTGCGAGGTACGGGCTGAGGAGGACAACGGTGGAGGAAAACGTACCGGCCGGGCGCTGCGTGGTCGCTGTGGACGGGCCGTCCGGTTCGGGTAAGTCCACCGTCTCGCGGCGGCTCGCCGTCAGCCTCGGCGCCCGCTACCTCGACACCGGCGCCATGTACCGGGCGCTCACCTGGGCGGTGCTGCGCTCGGGCGTCGACCTGACCGACGCCGAGTCGGTGGCCAAGGTCGCCGGCGAGGTCGACCTGCGCATCGGCACCGACCCCCAGGGGTACGCGGTGACCGCCGACGGTGCGCACGTGGAGAAGGAGATCCGGGGTCCCGAGGTGACCGGCGCGGTCTCCGCGGTGGCCGCCGTGCCGGCCGTGCGCGAGCTGCTCGTCGCCCGGCAGCGGCAGATGATCGCGAACGCCGGCCGGATCGTGGTCGAGGGCCGCGACATCGGTTCGGTGGTGGCCCCCGACGCCGACCTGAAGGTCTACCTGACCGCCTCCGAGGCGGCCCGGGCCCAGCGGCGCAGCGCCGAGGACGCCGCCGACGTGACCGCCACCGCCGCCGACCTGGCCCGCCGGGACAAGCTCGACTCCACCCGCAAGGTCAACCCGCTCCAGCAGGCCACGGACGCGGTGGTGCTGGACACCACCGAGCTCGGCATCGACGAGGTCGTCGCCCGGCTGCGCGAGCTGCTCACCGAGCGGGGCGTGGCGTGACGGACGACATCGGCTGGGTAGAGCTGAGCGAGCCGGAGTTCGACTCCGATGAGCAGGCCGGCCCGCAGCCCGTGGTGGCCGTGGTCGGCCGTCCCAACGTGGGCAAGTCGACCCTGGTCAACCGGATCATCGGCCGCCGCCAGGCGGTCGTCGAGGACATTCCCGGCGTGACCCGCGACCGGGTCCCGTACGACGCGCAGTGGAACGGCCGGGCGTTCACCGTCGTGGACACCGGCGGCTGGGAGCCGGACGCGAAGGACCGCGCCGCGGCGATCGCCGCGCAGGCCGAGGCGGCCGTAGTCACGGCCGACGTGGTGCTCTTCGTGGTCGACGCGATGGTCGGCTCGACCGATGTGGACGAGGCCGCGGTGAAGATGCTGCGGCGCAGCGCCAAGCCGGTCATCCTGGTGGCGAACAAGGCCGACAACACGTCCATCGAGATGGAGGCGACCTCGCTCTGGTCGCTCGGCCTCGGTGAGCCGTACCCGGTCTCCGCGCTGCACGGACGCGGCTCCGGCGACCTGCTCGACGCCATCATGGAGGCGCTGCCCGAGGCGCCCAAGGTCGCCGAGAACCGGCCCCGCGGCCCGCGCCGGGTGGCGCTGGTCGGCCGCCCGAACGTCGGCAAGTCCAGCCTGCTCAACCGCTTCTCCGGCGAGGAGCGGGCGGTGGTCGACTCGGTCGCCGGCACCACCGTCGACCCGGTCGACAGCCTGGTCGAGATCGGTGGCGAGACCTGGCAGCTGGTGGACACCGCCGGCCTGCGCAAGCGGGTCGGCAAGGCCAGCGGCACCGAGTACTACGCCAGCCTGCGGACCGCGTCGGCGATCGAGGCGGCCGAGGTGGCGGTGGTGCTGCTCGACGCCAGCGAGGTGATCAGCGAGCAGGACCAGCGGATCCTCACCATGGTGGTGGAGGCCGGCCGGGCCCTGGTCATCGCCTTCAACAAGTGGGACCTGGTCGACGGCGATCGCCGGTACTACCTGGACAAGGAGATCGACCGGGAGCTGCGCCGGATCCCGTGGGCGATCCGGCTCAACCTGTCGGCGAAGACCGGCCGGGCGGTCGACAAGCTCGCCCCGGCGCTGCGCAAGGCCCTGGCGAGCTGGGAGACCCGGATCCCGACCGCGCAGCTCAACCAGTGGCTCACCGCACTGGTCCAGGCCACCCCGCACCCGGTACGCGGCGGCCGCGCGCCGCGCATCCTCTTCGCCACCCAGGCCGGGGTGGCCCCGCCGCGCTTCGTGCTGTTCACCACCGGGCCGCTGGACGCCGGTTACCAGCGCTTCGTCGAGCGCAAGCTCCGCGAGGAGTTCGGCTTCGAGGGCACCCCGATCGACATCTCGGTACGCGCCCGCAAGAAGCTCGGCCCGGGCGGCCGCGGCAAGGCCCACGGCTGACCGTTCGCCGCTGAAGCCGCCGGGGATCCCTCCCCGGCGGCTTCTTTCCTAGGACGCTCTAGGGGGAGTGGCGTGGGGCACGTGCGGCACCGGAGGGGCCTGTGCGCACGGTGCGAAGATCCTGCGCTAAGCTGTACCGGCTGCTGCGGGGTACACGCGCGGGGGCATCGGGACGTGGCGCAGTTTGGTAGCGCACTTGACTGGGGGTCAAGGGGTCGTCGGTTCAAATCCGGCCGTCCCGACAAGGTGAAATAGCAGGTCATCCCTGAAGGAGTGGTGCCGGGTCAAGGCCCGAGGCCGGGGTGGTTGTGACCGGTTTTTGCTGGTTTCCGGTTCGGTGCAGGCGAACGCCATTGAGGGGTCGGGGTCAAGGCTCGACCGGAGGTCGACCCGAAGGGTTTGGCCTTGACGCCGGCTCCGGGTGGCGCATGATCGTGGCACCGGGAACGGGGTTTGTGTTGTGTGGTGGCCGTGTTCTCCAACGTCGTCCGGTGTGGACGAAGGCGTAGCCGGGGGTCCGGTTGCCGGTCATCCCTTCGCCGCCGGCGTGGGGCGGCATGGAGTGTTACGGCCGCAGCCAGGCGGGGTCAATCAGAGACGTCGACCGCGCCACCGGCCGGTGGGGGTCAGACCTGCGTCGGCCTCGCGTCCTGGCTGCGTCCAGACTGTGCTCACGCCGCTCTGGCCAGGCAACAGATGTGCCCGTCGCGTAGCCCGTAGTAGACCAGCGTGAGGAGTTTGCGGGCGGCAGCGACCTTGCCGATGTTCGCCCCGCGATGTTCGCCGATACGGGCCCGGGTGGCGGCGATCGGGCCGCGGCGTACCCGCTGCACCGCCTCCACGGCGGCCCACCGCACGAGGGTGGAGCCCTGTTTGGTGATCCGCCCGCGCCGGATCTTGGTGTCGGACTCGCGGTGGCGTGGGGTCAGCCCGGCCCAGGAGCACAACTGT
>NZ_JBJZOG010000193.1:0-4591 GCF_047200535.1 Micromonospora mangrovicola
GACGGGCAGCCCGTCGGGATGGCCAGCGGGGCGCCGACCGATCAGGACGGCGTCGTCGAGCTGATCTCGATGTACGTGGCGCCGGTGGGACGTGGCCGCGGCGTGGGCGACCACCTCGTGCGGGCAGTCGGGCAGTGGGCACGGCTGGTGGGCGCAGGGACGCTGCGCCTGGCTGTGGTGGAGGGCAACAGGAACGCCTCGGCGCTCTACCAGAGGAACGGCTTCCGTGACACGGGTGAGCTGGGCGACCTGATGCCCGACGGCGTGCGTCGGGAGCACATCATGGCCAAGAGTCTCGTGGCTTAGCGATCGGCCGTCGATCGAGGCCCTCGACCAGGGCTTCACAGCCGGTAGCCAGAGGGTCGGGGATCGTGTAAACCCACTAAAGCGACGCTCGTAGGTGGGTAGCGCGCAACGAAACGGTACGCCCAGGTGGTGGAGCGGCTCTTGCGACGGAACGTCGCCAGCTTGGCGAGGATCGCCACCATCGCGTCGGGTGCAGGCTGGTGGGCGACGTCGGTCAGCGCGGGCCCGGTCGCCGGGGAGCGCGTCGCGCGCCGGCGCACCTCCCGCAACGCCGCGCGCGCCGGCATCTCGTGCAGCCGATCGAATGCCATGTCTCGATCGCCACCGGTGCCGGAGAGATCCCGCACCCATCCGGCTGACTCCTCGTTCAGGCCGACCACCTCGGCCCGGGCCGGCGCGCGGACTCGGGGTCCGCGCGCCGGAGGTGTCAGACCGTCGCCCGCTTCGGGAGCTTCCACCCGGGGCGGGGAAAGTGGCAGGTGTAACCGCTTGGGTAGGTCTGCAGGTAGTTCTGGTGCTCGGGCTCGGCCTCCCAGAAGTCGCCCGCCGGGGTCACCTCGGTGACGACCTTGCCGGGCCACAGGCCCGAGGCGTCGACGTCGGCGATCGTGTCCTCGGCGACCCGCCTCTGTTCGTCGCTGGTGTAGAAGATCGCCGAGCGGTAGCTGGTGCCAATGTCGTTGCCCTGGCGATTCTTCGTCGAGGGGTCGTGCACCTGGAAGAAGAACTCGAGCAGCGCGCGGAAGTCGGTCTTCTCGGGGTCGTAGAGGACCTCGATCGACTCCGCGTGGGTGCCGTGGTTGCGGTAGGTGGCGTTCGGGACGTCGCCGCCGCTGTAGCCGACGCGCGTGGACACGATGCCGGGCTGGTGGCGGAACAGCTCCTCCATGCCCCAGAAGCAGCCGCCGGCGAGGATCGCCTTTTCGGTGGTCACGTCGCCTCCTTACTTGTCGTCGGTGTCGGTGTTGGTGCCACTCGTGAACAGGGTGCGGTATTCGCCGTACCCTGCGTTCTCCAGGTCGTCGAGGTGGATGAACCGCAACGACGCGGAGTTGATGCAGTAGCGCAGCCCACCCTTGCCGGGGGGGCCGTCGTTGAAGACGTGGCCGAGGTGGCTGTCCCCGTGCAGCGAGCGGGCCTCAGTCCGGATCATCCCGTGGCTGGAGTCTTCGCGCTCGACGACGTTCGTCTTGGCGATCGGCTTCGTGAAGCTGGGCCAGCCGGAGTTGCTGTCGTACTTGTCGACCGATGCGAACAGCGGCTCGCCGGACACGACGTCGACGTAGATGCCGGGCTCGTGGTTGTCCCAGTAGGCGTTGGCGAACGGACGCTCGGTGCCGTCCTGCTGGGTCACGCGGTACTGCTCCGGGTCGAGCCGCGAAACGGCCTCCGGGTTCTTGTGGTACTGGGTCTGCTCGGGCACAGCTCTCCCTTCCCGGCCTTTCGGTATGAAGCTGAAGAACCAGGCAAGACGCACCTGGACATGCGAACATACAGACACTCCACGGAGCGGCTGTATTCCCGATACGACTGGACTCTACAGTCCCAATCAACGTTCGATCCTGAGTGAGGCCAAACCGAGGGCACTCCAGTGCCGGCGGTGCCGCCCGGATCGGTTCCGGCAGGAGGTGGCAGGGGTCTTGCTGAGCATCCGCACCTAACGTGCAGGTCTAACGGCGGTGCGGGTGCCGCGTCCGTCGTCGAGGCAGAGTGGGATGACGGTGTGTTCCTCGTCCAGATCTAGCACCCGCTTGACCTCAAGAGTGGACTTGACCGACCAGTTACGCCGAGTCTAGGTTCGGGTTGTCCGACTGGTGCCTCTGCGCTAGCTGTGCGAGAAGCGAAAACGCCGTGCAGGCGAGGACCGGATACAAGGAGGTGCCGGATGAAGGCGATCGTGGTGACGGACCAGGCTGCGGGAACGGCCGGGATGACCCTGGTGGAGCGACCCGAGCCGCAGGCAGCGCTGAACGATGTCGTCGTTCAGGTTCATGCGTCGGGATTCGTCCCGACTGAGATGGCGTGGCCCTCGACCTGGACCGATCGTCTCGGCCGCGACCGGACGCCGTCGATCCCTGGGCACGAGCTGGCCGGAGTGGTCAGCGCTCTCGGGTATGGCACGACGGGACTGTCTGTGGGACAGCGGGTGTTCGGCATCACGGACTGGACTCGCGACGGCACCCTGGCGGAGTATGTGGCCGTCGAGGCACGCAACCTCGCGCCGCTGCCCGGCAACGTCGACTTCATGGTGGGCGCGAGCCTGCCGATCTCGGGCCTGACCGCGTGGCAGGGACTGTTCGAGCACGGCCGCCTCCAGGCGGGGCAGAGCGTCCTCGCGCACGGCGCGGCCGGCGCAGTCGGTTCGATGGTGACGCAGCTCGCACGCGAGGCCGGCGCCTACGTCATCGGCACCGGGCGCGCTGCAGACCGTCAGACGGCGCTCGACTTCGGCGCGCAGGAGTTCGTCGACCTCGAGAACGACCCCCTGGAAGACGTCGGCGGAGTCGATCTGGTATTCGATGTCATCGGCGGCGACATCGGGAAGCGGTCCGCAGGCCTGATCCGAGCCGGAGGAACGCTGGTGTCGGTCGTCGGGCCGCCCGAGGCGCGGCCCGCGGACGGCCTGGCGGTCGACTTCGTCGTCTTGCCCGATCGCGCCCAACTGAGTGAGGTCGTCCGGCGGGTGCGGGACGGACGACTGCGGACGAACATCGGCAACGTCGCAACCCTCGACGACGCCGTCGCCGCTCTCAATCCGACCGAGCGGATCACCGGGAAGACGATCATCCGCGTTCGTCCATAAGGACTCGGGGACACACGCCGGCGGGGCTGCGGACGTGCCCGTACGCGTCCGCAGCCTGCGACTGTGGGAAACCACCCAGCAAATTCGGCGAGACCGTGGCTCGGCCGACCCACACGTGGTCGCGCTCGATGGTGAGATCAGCGACTCCACCATGCCGACCAGTTCGCCAAGGCCTACCCCGGCGGCTAATTCGAGTGGTTCATCGCCGAGCAGCAGCTCATCGCGGCCTGCGCACTACACGGGACGTTTACCCGGTCGGGTCCGGCGCGGCCGAGACAGTCCCGGCTGGCGGCTCGAAGGTAGTGCGATCCGTCCCGACGACATTGTCACGTTGGGCACCGCCGCCTCGGCGGCCCGGGCCATCGACCAGGTTCACCGTCCGGGTGGCCGGCACGGCGGCCGACAGCGTGTCGGTGGACGTCGACACCGCGGCCCCTGGCAGCCGGGCTGCCTCGGTGACGACGCTCGTCGCCGCCGTCCACGACGTACCGGCGCGAGCTGGCACCGCCGCCCGCGGCCCTTCGACGACCGGTTGAGACCGGCGACGAACGTCACCGCAAATTTCTTGCCCGGCTACGGTTCCCGTCCGCGACGAACTCACCGACGGAGCGACCAGCGCGGCCCGTTCGGCGTGTCCTCGACGACGCCCCCGGGCGTCGCCAGCCCCTTCCTAGCGCGTCGGCGTCGCGTAGTCCTTGCGCGCCCCGGCCAACTGGCGCTGCTCCAGCGTGACGTCGACGAGCACGCCGAGCGCGTCGCGGTACTCGTCACCGGCGCCCACCTGCTGGGCCCAGGGCTCGGCGCGTGGGTCGAGCCCGAGCATGTCGAGCATGCGGTGGCGCCGAGCCTGCCGGGCCTGCTGGTTACGCGCCCACGACGTGCCGTACGACGTGTCCTCGCACGCCCGCGCCGCCGGACCGAGCGCGAGCGGCCGGAACGTCGGTTGCATAGGCCGTGGCCCGTTGACATGCGTCTGCACGTCACACGCATCACCCGCAGCTGATCCTGGCTTGGGCCATGAATCAACAAGAGGGAATCAATGTCGCGGCCGACCCACGGGCCCGTTCCCGCTGCGGCTGGACACGGCGGGACGCCCGGCGTGGCGGAGGTCGACCGCACCGTCAACCGCGACGGAAAGGTCTCCCTCGGTCAGCACGTCGTCCTGGCCGCGGAGATCCTCGCCGGCCGCCGGATCGGGGTCCGAATCGACCCCACCACCCTGGCGTTCTTCGGGACCCGAGCCCCGGCAGCTGCCGCGCACCCGACCCCACCTGCTCACCCCGGCGCAGATCGTCCGCCTGTCAGGTGCCCCGCCCCGCCGGACCACCCCCGCAACCCTCCACCGAACCCGTCCCGGGTGCAACGCCGCGCCTCCGACAGACAGCCGGCATGCAACGGTGTTGGGTCTCAGGACCTGCGTGACAGAACAGTCTCAAGACATGGGTGACGCTTCCGGCTAGCCGGGTGGTGACGGCGGCTCGG
>NZ_JBJZOG010000194.1:0-4547 GCF_047200535.1 Micromonospora mangrovicola
CTCAGAAGCACTCCTGGCAGGCCTCCCGGCCGTCGGGCTGCGTGGCGAGCTGACTGCGATGGTGCACCAGGAAGCAGCGCGCGCATCGGAACTCGTCCGGCTGCACCGGCACGACCGCCACGGTCAGTTCCTCGCCGGACAGGTCCGCGCCGGGCAACTCGAAGTTCTCGGCAGCCTCGGCCTCGTCGAGGTCGACTTTCGCTGACTGCGGCGCCGCGCCGCGCGCCTTAAGTTCCCCCAGGCTGTCGTCTTCAACCTCAACGGCGGGTCGCCGTGGTGCGTCGTAATCAATTGGCCTGCTCATCGTGATGGCTTCTCCGGCTTGGATCATGGGTGTCACGACGGTAGACCGCGGCTCATGTCGTGGCGCTCAAGCGAGCGGTGGAAGGGTAGGCTCGCCCTTGGAGGCGAGGGGCACCAAGGCAGTGATCGCCATCCCAGCGGAGAATTGTGGTGGGTGTTGGGATTGGTCATCGGGCCGCGGGACGGTCACGGCCCGCGGTTGAAGTTGGATTGGCGTTGGTGTTTGCCGCAGGCGCCGGGGACAGAATCGGGTGGTGGTGTTCGGCCAGGCCGGTGGCGAGCAGGTTGACCAGGAAGCGGGCAGCCGGATGCGGCGCACGGAGTCGCTGGTCTTGGGCGCGCGGATCGCCGTCGACCTCGTGGCGCTCCGACTGGCGCTGTTGCACAAAGGGCTCATCAAGATCACTCGGCGCAAGTCTTCCTGCAAGGTTGAACTTGTCACACAGCCTTGATCTCTAGAATCGCGGCAAAAGCTGCTTGAGCTCTCCGGTGGCCGGTTGGCTGCCATGCCGCCGTCTGGAACGTCGTGACGGAAAATCTCTGGCGCCGGAGCCGCTTTCTACACCGGGCGAATGATTTTCCGGCGCATCCGGGGCATCCGGACACCGCTCTTGACGACTCGCAGTCCGGCATCGGCCAGCACGGCGTCGAAGGCCTGTGTGAACTTCGAGTCCCGGTCACGAACCAGGAACCTGGCCCTGCTGTCCACGTCTTGAAGGTCCATGACGAGGTTGCGCCCGAGCTGCACGACCCATGCTTCGGGGGGCCGCCCAGGATCCGAATGCGTCGGATCGCGTGCTCGATGACCGCGAAGACGTACAGGCGGTCAGCGGTCAGCGTGCAGGTCTCGAAGAAATCGCAGGCCAGCAGCGCGCCCGCCTGGCTGCGCAGGAAGTCGGCCCAGGTCGTGCTCTGCCGTTCCGGTGCGGGCGCAACGACGTGCTCCCGCAGGATTTCCCAGACGGCCGAGGCGGCGACCTTGATGCCCAAGGCCGCGAGCTCACCGTGGATTCTGCACTACGCCAGGAGGAACTGTGGGAGAACGCCTGGGCCGAGTTCGCGTTCCTGGCCTACGACGTGGAGATCCGCAAGGTCGTCTGCAGAACGAACGTGATCGAGAGCGTCAACGCGCGTATCCGCGAGGCCGTCCGCGCGGGCACGTCCCCAGTGAGTAGGCCGCGCTGAAGTGCGTCTACCTGGCGCTGATGAGCCTCGACCCCACCGGGGTCTGCCGCCGCCGGTGGACCATGCGCTGGAAAGCACCGCTGAACGCCTTCCAGATCGCCTTCGAAGGGCCGGCTCACCCCGGCCACCGACTGACTTCCTCAACAACCAAGATCAGCCGTCAACTTGACACTCCCGTAGCCGTCGACCGCCCCTCGGACGCCAACCGATGTGATGCTGTGAGGTCGTCGGCGGCCGCCTCATGCGGCGCCGCAGCCTGCGTCGGGGGCGGGATCCGCGGTTTCCAGAACCAGCCTCAGTTGCGCCGCTCGGCAGCTCGACGCTGATCAGAGGCACAGCCCGAGGCGGTCGTGCGGTCCATGATGGGAGAACTTCCCGAAGGCAACCTCAGTTGGCCTCGATGTCCGACCCTTCACAGACCAGCACCAGTGCGGACATACGGCCATCGCAGAAGAGCGCAGCCTTACCGCGTGCGCTTCGCGTCGAGCCGTTCGGGCACCGGCCAACGCACGTCGCGGGCCAGCCGGAGCTTCTCGAAGATCCAGATGAGCCGGGCGGCGGGGTCGAGCTGGCCGCGCAGGACGCCGTGGCGGGCTCCGGTGGGATCGGCGTGATGGGAGTTGTGCCAGCTCTCGCCGAAGGAGAGGATTGCCAGGGGCCAGAAGTTGGTGGCCCGGTCCTTGCTGACGAAGGGCCGGTCGCCCACGACGTGGCAGATCGAGTTCACCGACCAGGTGACGTGGTGCAGCACGGCCATGCGGACGAGCCCGGCCCAGAAGAAGGCGCTCAGCGTGCCCGCCCAGGTGCCGGTGACGAGGCCGCCGATCAGGGCGGGCGTGAGCAGGGACACCGCGACCAGTGGCCCGAAGAGGCGGTCGACCACGCGGATGTCGCGGTCGGCGAGCAGGTCCGGGGCGAAGCGGGACCGGTTGCTCAGCTCTCGCCGGAACATCCAGCCGATGTGGGCGTGGAACAGGCCCTTGAGCACTGCGGTGACGCTGGTGCCGTAGCGCCAAGGCGAGTGGGGGTCGCCTTCGCGGTCGGAGAAGGCGTGATGGCGGCGGTGGTTGGCGACCCACTGGGTTGGCGAACCCTCGACGGCGAGCGATCCGGCCACGGCCAGCGCGATGCGCAGTCCGCGCCGCGCCTTGAACGACCCGTGGGTCAGGTGGCGGTGATACCCGGCCGCGATGCCGAACCCGCTGATCAGATAGGTGGTGATCGCCAAGGTCAGGTCGACGCCGGACAGCCCCCAGCCCCACGCGACCGGCATGGCGGCGAGGAGAGCGATGAACGGGGTGACCACGAAGATCCAGATCGCGACCGCACCTGCTCTGGTTTGCGGCGCGGCGAGCAGCGGCTTGGGTTCGTTAACGGTGCGGGGGCCATCGAGGCGATCGACGACCGCCGGCGGATTGGTCGCGCCCATGCGACTCCTGTCTGAGTTTAGGTGGTGGGGTTCCTGCTGGCCCGTTAGCGACATGGCCGCGAGCCCGACGGGTTCCCGGTCATGATCACGATTGCTCAGAGGACGCGTACGCCCGCTGCCTGCGGGCCCTTCCGGCCCCGCGCGATGTCGAACTCGACCCGCTGGCTGTCGGCAAGGCTGCGGAAGCCGTTCGACTGGATGTCAGAGAAGTGGACGAAGACGTCGGCGCTGCCGTCGTCGACGGAGATGAAGCCGAAGCCCCTGCCGTCGTTGAACCACTTCACGTGCCCTGTGCCATATGTCTCCTCCTTGCGAGTGGGAGAGCCGCACCCTGCGGCTATCCGAGCCGTTTGCCCCGGCGGCCACATCCGCCCGAAGAGGAAGACGAAAGCACCCGCGCTACCTGATCCGCGGATGTCAAAAGATCAACTACTGAAACACGCAAAATCACGACCTGGAGAAATAAACTCTCCCACACATGCCCCTATTCCCGCACGGGCCCGGCCTTGCCGTCCTCGCTGGCCTGGCTGCCTTCGCCGTCAACGTCTACCTCTACTAAGAGGTTCCGCCGAGACGAGGTTGGGGGCATCTCCGGCGTCTGCACGCAACGAAGCGACGCCGAAGGCGATGCACGGGCTGAGGCACTCACTGCTGACGCTGCTGGCCACCGAGGGCGTTGACCTGGCCGCGCTGCGGACGATGGCCGGGCACGCCAGCGTGACGACGACGATGAACGTGTACGTGCACGCGACGCGGCGGCACCACGAGAGCGGTGCGGCGGATCGTCGGGGCTTCCTCGGCGTCGACGAGCTGGTGGCCGCCGGGCGGTAGGAGGCCCCGCACAGCAGAGCGGGCGGCGAGCCAGTGGGGGTTGGCTCGTCGCCCGCTGTGGGCCGATGTCGACCGGGCTGGCCGTCCGCGTCCCCGCCGGCTAGCAGCGCGGCGGTGGCGTAGGCCAGCCATCACGTGTCTGGGCACAGCAGGGACGGGACCTATGTACCTGACAGGCTGGCGTCCGGCGGGCGACCATGAACAGGTAAGGCGCGCCCCGCCGGAGGTGACACCATGATGTACGGATACGGGCCGGGCTGGCCCTGGATGATGCTGATGATGTTGCTGTGGATCGCGCTCATCGCGGTGATCGTCTGGGCTGTCATCGGGCTTGTCCAATGCTCCGGTGGAGGCGAGCACGGTCGGCAAGGTCGGGAGACGCCGCAGGAGATCCTTGATCGCCGGTTCGCCCTCGGCGAGATCGATGCCGACGAGTACAGGCAGGCTCGGGCGCACCTCGCGGGTCGGGAACCGGGCTCGTCATGACCTGGCTGCGGCGAATGTGGGTGCCCCTCACGGTGCTCGTCGCCGCCACCGCCGCCCTGGTCGCCTCCATCGTCTGGGTCGCCGGCGGGCTACCCGGTGAGCGGCAGGTGCGAGGCATAGCGGAGGCCGACCGCGCTGCCGCCCAGTTCGGCAAGCGGTGGGGGCTGCACGGCGGTGAGGTGATGCAGTTCGACAACGGCTTCTACGTCGAACTGGTCGACCCGGCCGGCAACCGAGCCACCGAGGTTCTCGTCGACCCCCAAACTGGCGCGGTCCAGACCGAATGGGGACCGGCGATGATGTGGAACACGGC
>NZ_JBJZOG010000195.1:0-4277 GCF_047200535.1 Micromonospora mangrovicola
GGGGGGGGGGGGGGGGGGGGGGGGGGGTTTGGGGGGGGGGGGGGGGGGGCGTCCCCCCCCCCCCCCCCCGCCCGCGGCCACGGCGGCTCAGTTGCCGGTGACCCAGTTCCAGGCGGTCACCACCCACTCGGTCTGCTGCAGGTAGGCGACCCCCACCCCGGCCAGGAAGAGCGCGGTCAGCAGGTGCGCGCCGCGCGCGCCGCGGCGGACCCGGCCGAGCTGCCGCTCCCAGACGAGGCGGCCGACCAGACGGGCGAGCGCGAAGAGGCCGACCGCGGTGAGCAGGCTGAGCACGAAGGTGAGCAGCGGGGCGGTCAGGTTGCCCCGGCCGGAGATCGCCCAGATGCCCCAGCAGACAAAAGCGAAGAGCGCGCCGGCGGCGCTCCATTCCCCGCCGCGGCGCAGCTGCGCCAGGTGCCAGCTCATCGGCCGGCGCGGGGCGGAGCCGCCCGACCAGTCGGCCGGGTCGACGGTGGCGAACTGCTCGGTCCGTGGGGTACGGCGCTGTCCCACCTGGGCCACCCCACGCTGGAACGCGTCGCGCTGCGACGGCACCACCCCGACACCGGGCTGGGGCGGCACCTCCACGGTCTGCTCGGCCCACGGCTGTGTCTGGTCCGCCATCTCGTGTCCTCCCCCTCGGCCGACGCCGGCCACCGTTCCGAGGGTAGCGAGCCGGCAAATCGGTCGCCGACCCCGGATGTGATGAGCTAGACACGATCGATGACGGATGTGACGGTGCCCCGGGCCGAGGATTTCGACGAGATCGCCGCGCTGTACTCCCTGACCTTCCACGACGATCTCGACCCGGCCGGCGTCGAGGTCGAGCGCGCCGTCTACGAACCCGAACGCGCCCTGCTGGTGCGCGACAACGGTGCGGCGGTGGCGCACGCCACGGCGTACAGCCGCGCGCTGGCGGTGCCCGGGGCGAGCGTGCCGGCCGCGCACGTGACGGGGGTGGCGGTCGCCCCGACCCACCGGCGGCGGGGCCTGCTCACCGCCCTGATGCGCCGGCAGCTCCGCGAGGTCCGGGACGACGGCCGCGAGCCGGTCGCGGTGCTGTGGGCCAGCGAGGGCCGGATCTACCCCCGGTTCGGGTACGGGCTGGCCGCCCGACGCTGCACGATCCAGTGCGACACCGCCGAACTGCGCCTGCCGGAGCCCACCCCCGCCGAGGGACGCCTCCGGCTGGGCCGGCCGACCGCGCACCGGGCCCAACTCGCCCGGCTGTACGAGCGGGTGCGCGCCGACCGCCCCGGCTGGTCCAGCCGGGACGAGCGGTGGTGGACCTACCGGCTGTCGGACGTGCCGGCGCGGCGGGGCGGGGCGACCGAGCGGCGGCTCCTGTGGCACGAGGGCGCCGGCGGTCCCGACGGGTACGCGCTGTTCCGCAGCAAGGAGGAGTGGACACCGACCGGGCCACGGGGCGAGGTCCTGGTGGACGAGGTGGTGGCCGCCACCCCGGAGGCGTACCTGGCGCTGTGGCGGCTGCTGTTCTCGCTCGACCTCACCCGGCGGCTGACGTACCGCTGGGTGGCGCTGGACGAGCCGCTGCTGTGGCTGGTCAACGAGCCGCGCATGCTGGGGGCACAGCTCGCCGACGCGCTCTGGGTCCGCGTGGTCGACGTGCCCGCCGCGCTGGCCGCCCGCCGGTACGCGACCGACGTCGACGTGGTCGTCGAGGTGACCGACGAGCTGCTGCCGGAGAACGCCGGCCGGTGGCGGCTGGTCGGCGACCCGGCCGGCGCCGAGTGCGTCGCCACCGACGCGCCGGCCCGGCTCGCCTGCGACGTACGCGCCCTTGGCGAGCTCTACCTGGGTGGCGCCGGCCTGGGCGCGCTCGCCGCCGCCGGCCGGGTCCGGGAACTCGTGCCGGGAACGGTGGCGGCGACCGCCGCCGCGTTCACCTGGCACCGCGCCCCCGCCCCCATGGAGGTCTTCTGACCTCGGCCGGATCCGGGCAGGTCGGCGTTCGGTGGGACGGCAACAGCCCAGGATCTCGGGCGGGGCGGGGTGGGGCGGTACGGTCGGGTGATGGGTGAGGCGGAGCGACGGCGACGGCGGCTGCGGCACCACGGCGACGGTGGGACACCGGACGGCGAAGGTGCCGCCGGGCGGGCAGGCAGGCACGAGCTCTCCGGCACCTTCGCGGACGGACCGAGCGCGGCCACGCCCGCCGGGCACGACGACCGCCCCAGGTCACCGCGTGCCCCCAGACGCGCCGAACTGGAGTCGTCGGAGGTCCGGCCCCGCCGTACCGGCCCCGCCGCCGACGAGGGCGAACGCGGGCTGCGCGGGCTGGTCGGGTCGGGGTCGTCCCAGGTGAGCGTCACCGCCGCGCTGCGGGCGCGGGACGCGGCCCGGCCGAACGACGCGGACCTGGCCGAGGCCGAGGCCCGCGTCGTGATCGTGCGCCGCAACTGGATCCCCCGGGACGAACTGCCCCGCACCGGCCGCTAGGGGCCGGCGTCAGGCGGGCAGGTCGGGGAGCTGGCGGGTCTGCTCGTACCCGGCCACCTGGGCGATCCGGCGGGAGTGCCGGGGGTTGCCCGAGAACGGCGTGGTCAGGAACGCCTCCACCAGGGCGGTCGCCTCGTCCAGGGTGTGCTGGCGGGCGCCCACGGCGATGATGTTGGCGTCGTTGTGCTCCCGCGCCAGCTGGGCGGTGTCGACGTTCCAGGCGAGCGCGGCCCGGACGCCGGCGATCTTGTTGGCGGCGATCTGCTCGCCGTTGCCGGAGCCGCCGATGACCACTCCGAGGCTGCCCGGGTCGCCGACCACCCGGTCACCGGTGTGCAGGCAGAACGCCGGGTAGTCGTCGTCCGGGTCGTAGGCGTGCGGGCCGACGTCGACCACCTCGTACCCCTGCTTGGCCAGGTGGTTGGCCAGGTGCACCTTCAGCTCGAAACCGGCGTGGTCGGATCCCAGGTAGACGCGCATACCGCGCAGTCTGACAGGCCCGCCTCCGTGCCGCCGCGCGGGCGGCGGCACGGAGGCGGATTCGTCACAGGATCGCCTGCGGCAGCTCGGCCACGACCAGGCCGGCCCGCGCCTTCGGGGTGAACCAGGTGCTCTTGCGGGGCATCTTCTCCCGGGCCAGGTTGACCGCGACGAAGTCGTCCACGGTCACCGGGGCGATCAGCACCGCCAGCTCGGCCCGGCCGGCGTCGACCTCGGCGGTGAGCCAGCTCGCCGGGTAGTCGCCACCCACGTACGTGATCCGCTTGTCCCCCGGGTCGAGGCCGAGCGCGTCCCGCAGCAGCAGACGCTCGACCAGCGCGTGGTCGAGGTTCTCCAGCCGACCGCCACCGACGTGCGGCAGGGTGACCGCGTACCCCTGGCCGGCGAGGTAGAGGTGGACGGCGCCGCCGGCCGCCGGCACCTGGACCGGGCCGTCGACCGGGGTGATCTCCGCGCCGGCGGCGCGGAGCCGGTCGAGCAGCTCGGCCGGGGTGGTGGTCAGCTCGCTGACCAGCCGGTTGTAGGGCTGGATGGCGACCGAGGCCGGGGTGGTGATCACCGACAGGAAGCGCGGGAAGCCGCCGGTCTGCGCGGCCAGGCTGCGGTGGTTGCCGTCCGCGACCACCAGCTCGCCGCCGCCGGCCAGGGCGGTCAGCTCGTCCTGCGCCGCGCCGGGGCCCAGCAGCCAGATGGCGTGCGTCCGCCCGGACTGGTCGACGTCGGTGGCGGCGGGCGCGCCGGCCGCCTCGGTCACCGCCGCGAGCGCGGCGTGCAGCTCGTCGCCGCGCCCGGTCTGCAGCAGGAGCACGGGCGAGAGCAGGTGACCCAGCGCCTCGGCGAGCGCGACCCGCTCCCGCACCTTGGCGATGAAGACGTCCTCGTTGCGGATCACCAGACCGGGCTCGTCGGCCCGGGTGGAGATCTGGTCGGTGTCGACCATGGCGAAGAGGCCGTACGCGTTCTCCTCGCCCGGCGCGCTGATCCGGTAGAGCACCACGACCTGTTCGGCCGGGGTGTAGCTGCCGTCCGCCTTGGCCTCGGCGAGGCGGGCCACCGCGTCGGGGAGCGCGTCGAGGAAGGACCTGCCGAGGCTCTCCGGCGCCCGGTGGGGCATCTCGATGCCCAGGGCACTGTGCGGGTTCGCCTCGACGATGGCGGTGATCTCCGCGTCGTCGGCGAACTCGTCGTAGTTCTGCGCGCCGGTGCCGCCAGTGGTGATCCAGGCCCGGGCGATCGGATGCACGACCGTCATGCCCGCTGACGCTACCCGCGCCGCCCGCCGCGCCGGAGCCGGACCCGCGCCGAGTCCACCAGAT
>NZ_JBJZOG010000196.1:0-3929 GCF_047200535.1 Micromonospora mangrovicola
CCGAACGGTTCCGGTTCGCGGGTGGTGGGATGCCATCCCGCCAGCCACCGACCTGGCCCTGGCCTGCTCCACGCAGTGTGGGTCGGCGGCAGACAGATGCACATCGATCGCGGCGGGAAGACCAGGAGCTGATATGGCTAGGGAGATATTGGGCTGCGGTGCGGACACCCCACAACTTCGAAGAGCCTCTAGGATCCGCTAGCAGCGCGACCGTGACGGAGGAACACAGGTGATCAAGGCGGTCTTCTTTGATGTCGGCGGGGTAATTCTCGACGAGTCCCGAGAGTTCGGAACCTGGGCGGACTGGCTCGGCGTTCCACGGCATACATTCTCGGCGGTCTTCGGTGCGGCGATCGCCCAGGGCCTGGACTGGCAGGAACCCTTCCGGGTCTTCCGGCCCGGGTTCGATCTCGCGGCCGAACTCGAACGCCGAGCAGCCGCTGGTAAACCGGAGTCGTTCGGGGAAGAGGATCTCTACCCCGACGCGCGATCGTGTCTCACCGCCTTGAAGGATCAGGGCCTGGTCGTCGGTTTGGCCGGCAACCAGCCGGCTCATGCCGAGGCGACCCTCCGTGCGCTCGACCTGGCCGTGGATGTGATCGGCACGTCCCACGGTTGGGGCGTGGCGAAGCCGTCACCGGTCTTTTTCGAGCACGTCATTCGTGAAGGCGGCGGCGACGCGTCTTCGATCCTGTACGTCGGCGATCGGCCCGACAACGATGCATTCCCGGCCAAGGAAGCCGGTATGAAGACGTGCCTGATCCGGCGCTCTCCGTGGGGTCACATCCTCGACATGCCAGCCGTGTCTGAGCAGTGCTTGTTCCGCATCGATTCGCTGGACGAACTCCCCACCCTGGTTGCGAAGCACAACGCGGCAAGCGGCTAGCTTGCCGATGGTGCGAGGAAGCAGAGTGGGGGCTTGACCCCTGAGCCTGGACACGGGGTTTATGCGGCCGGGGCCAGCGTAGCTGGCGCCGGCCGGGTGCTCTGCTCGTAGGTGATCGGTGGCTGCTGTCCGAGCCGGGAGTGGCGTTGGACAGTGTTGTAGCGGTGCAGCCAGCGGAACGCGGTCAGCCGTGCTTCGCGTTCGTCGGTGAAGGCGCGGCGGCCTTGCAGGGTGTCGCGTTTGAAGGTGGCGTTGAACGACTCCGCAGCGGCGTTGTCGGCGGAGCTACCGACCGCGCTCATCGACTGCCGGACCCCGGCTGCGATGCAGGCCTCGGCGAAGGCCCGGGAGGCGTATTGAGCTCCGTGATCCGTGTGCATGATCGCCCCGTGGAGGCTGCCCCAGGTGCGCTGCGCGGCGTGGAGGGCGTCGATGACCAGGTCGGTGCGCATGTGATCCGCGATCGCCCAGCCCGCAAGGCGGCGGGAGTGCAGGTCCAGGACGGTGGCCAGGTAGAGAAACCCCGCTCCCCGACCGGTAGGTAAGTGATGTCACCGACGTAGCGCTGGTTCGGCGCGGGAGCGGTGAAGTCCCGGCCGATCAGGTCCGCAGCCTTCGCCGCGGCCGGATCCGGCACCGTCGTACGAGTGCGCCGCCGTAGGCGCAGCCCCTGCACGCCGAAGCGGCGCATCACCCGGGCGACCCGCTTACGGTTGACCGCCAGACCGGCATCGCGGAGTTCGGCGGTGATCCGAGGCGCTCCATAGGTGCCGTCGTGCTCGGCGTGCACCGCCCGGATCCGACCCACGAGAGCCACATCCGCGGCATCACGGGCGCCCCGCGCTTCGGCGCCCGAGCGCCAGTAGTAGAAGCTCGACCGGGACACCCCGATGACCTGACACAACCGCTTCACGCCGTAGCGCTGCTGATGGTCGGCGACGAACTGGAAGCGGTTGATGGGACTACCTTCCTCGTCTGGCACTTCCGGGGAACGCTCCAGCGGTTTGTCCCTCGAGGACTTTGGTGAGACGGCGTCCCCGGGAGTGGCCGGCGGAGGCCTGACGCCCACGAGGGTGTTGTCCCGAGAGGACTGGTCCATCAGCACGGCGCTGCGCCTCCACCGACCTGACCATTCGGGGAAGACCAATGTGAGGTGCGTGTGCTGGGTGTCGGGCTGGACTGGGCGGAGTCTTTCCACGACGTCGCATTTGGGATACCGGGCAAGGGGGTGGTCCAGGGCTCCGGCAAGGTAGCGATATGACCGTTGCGGGTGGTTGGGTGCGGACACTCCGGATCATGGCGGTATAGAGACGAGCGCGGCCTTTCGATGATCATCCAGGTGTCGAGTCTGGGAAGATCAAAGAGGACTGCGCCCGTTGGGATCATCATCGCTGATTGACGTGTTGGCCGTGCACGCGGACCGGCTGGACGAGCCGTTGCCGGTCCAGGGCCGGTCGAGTCTTGCCGCCGCATTGACGGCAGTGCCGGACCAGCGAGACCCCCGTGGTGTCATCCACGCGCTGCCCGCGGTCCTGGCCACAGCCATCGCGGCGGTGCTGACCGGCGCCCGCTCCGCGGCGGCGGTCGCGGAATGGGCTGCTGACGCGCCGCAGCAGGTCCTCGCGCAGCTGGGCGTGTTCCGGGACCCGTTCACCGGGGTGCACCGGGCCCCGGACGAGTCCACGTTCCGGCGGATCCTGGCCGGCGTTGACGCCGACGCGCTGGACGACACGGTCGGCCGATGGATTCTCGCGTCCCGGCCACCGGCGGACACCGGGCGACGGGTATACAGCGTGGACGGTAAGACTCTGCGTGCCAGCGGCCCGGCCGGTGCTCAAGTGCACCTGCTCGCTGCGCTGGACCAGCACACCGGCACGGTGCTGGGCCAGGTCGACGTGGCCGGCAAGACGAACGAGATCCGCTGCTTCCAGCCGCTGCTGGCACCCCTCGACCTCACGGCGGTGGTCGTCACCGCCGATGCCCTGCACACTCAGCGTGAGCATGCCCGCTGGCTGGTCGATGACAAGCAGGCCGCCTACGTCTTCACCGTGAAGAAAAACCAGCCGCGTCTCTACCGCCAGCTCAAGACCCTGCCCTGGGCAAGATCCCGATCCAGGACGAGACCAGCAACCGCGGGCACGGCCGTTACGACATCCGCCGCCTGCAAGCAGTCACCTGCACCGGGCCCCTCGCCCTGGACTTCCCGCACGCCGTCCAAGCACTACGGATCCGCCGCCGCCGGCTGAACCTGGCCACCGGCCGCTGGTCCACCGTCACCGTCTACGCGATCACCAACCTGAGCGCCACCGAGGCCCGCCCGGACGAATTGGCCGACTGGCTACGCAGGCACTGGGCCATCGAAGCCCTGGACCACATCCGCGACACCACCTACGCCGAAGACGCCAGCCGCATCCGCACCGGCCACGCACCCCGCGCCATGGCAACCCTGCGCAACACCGCGATCAGCCTGCTCCGGCTGAGCGGCATCAGCACCATCGCCGCAGCCCTACGCCACAACAGCAGAAACCACTACCGGCCACTCCAAATACTCGGACTCACCTGAAACGGCCATATACCTACCTTGCCGGAGCCCTGGGGGGTGGTCAAGCAGTTCCGGATTCCGCACGGCCCGGAGGGGATTAACCGGCTGATCGAGCGGTGCCTGGAACTGGAGCCGGACCCCGCCGAGGTTCGCGTAGTGCTCGAGACACGGCACGGGTTGCTCGTCGAGACGCTGGTAGAAGCCGGTTTCACCGTCGTTCCGATCAACCCGGACCTGGTGGCCCGCCGCCGCGGGCCGGCCCGGAAGAAGGACGACGCCGAGGACGCGCGGATCTGCTGTCTACTCGCCCTGGACACCTATATCGAGCTGCGGGCGTTGATCCCGCACGGGCAGATCGGTGCCGAACTGCGCGCCATCGCCCGCGACGATGTGCGCGCCGCGCGCGATGAGCGGCGCCTGGGTAACCGGCTGCGTGCTGACCTGCTGGCTGTCTTCCCCGCCGCCATCGAGATCGCCGACGGCGATCTGAGCGCCGCGGTG
>NZ_JBJZOG010000197.1:0-3917 GCF_047200535.1 Micromonospora mangrovicola
GGCCAGCCGCGACCTACCGAACCTGCCGCCGCAGACCTTCCGCGACTGGTGGGCCGAGCGGTGAGCTCCCGTGACCTCATCCTCGGCCGGCTCCGGTCCGCCCTCGGCGAGCCACGGCCCGTGCTGGCCGAGGTGCCCCGGGGCTACCGGCCCGCCGGCGCCGTCCGCACCGACGTCGACCTGCTCGTGGAGCGTCTCACGGACTACCGGGCCACCGTGCACCGGTGTCCCGATGCCGACGTCGCCCGGATAGTTGACGAGGTACTCGGCGGCTGGCAGGTCGTGGTGCCACCCGGACTGCCCCGAAACTGGCTACCCGACAGTGTCACTGCGGTGCCGGACGACGACCTCCCCGCCGGGCGGATCGCCACCGTCGACGCGGTGGTCACCGCGGCGGCGGTGGCCGTCGCCGAGACCGGCACCATCGTGCTCGACGCGGCCCCCGACCAGGGCCGCCGCATCATCACCCTGCTGCCCGACGTGCACGTGTGCGTGGTGCGCGCCGACCAGGTCGTCGCCACCGTGCCGGACGCCCTCGCCCGCCTCGACCCGCACCGCCCGCTGACCTGGATCAGCGGGCCCTCCGCCACCAGCGACATCGAGCTCGACCGGGTCGAGGGCGTCCACGGCCCACGCAACCTCCACGTGATCATCGTCGACTGAACCAGGCCGACAGGCCGCAGCGCCGGACGTACCGGATCCCGAGTTATCGTGGCCCCAACAGTAGATCGTGACTAATGACCACGATGGATATGCCCTCGACGTCGCCCTCGGACGAGGAGGGATGTCGGTTTCCCGTTCGGCATGCGTGTGCTGGCGTTGTTCGGCGCGTTGACGTTCGGCCTGAGCTTCGGCGATCCAGCCGGCGACCACGGCCGGGTCGGCGCCGGCTTCGAGTCGAAGCGGCAGCGGCATTGGGCGACGCCGTGGGAGTGCTGGCCTTGCATCTTCCTGTCGCAGATGCCGCAGTGGACCAGGCTTCTGAAGATGTAGGGGTGGCGGGATCGATGCGTCCGTTCGGGGCGGTGGCGGTGCGAGCCCGCCGGCCGAGCATCTCCTGGACGCGGTCGACGTCCGCCTGCCCGATCAGCGGTTCGTGGGCCGGTTCCCCCGTCAGCGCCACGGCTCTTCGGGGGTGCCGGTTCGCCGGTTGTGGTGGTCCAAAAGCCTGGACAGCAGTTCGCTCAGACGCTGTCGCTCCTCGGGTGACAGCGGAGCCAGCAGTTCGTCCTGGGTTTCGGCCAGCCGCTTCTCCAGTCGCCGCAGCTGTCGCTTGCCCGCGGCGGTCAGGGTGATGATGTTGCGCCGCCGGTCGGAGGGGTCCGGGGCGCGCTCGACTAGTTTGTGTTCGGCGAGCTCGTTGATCGTCGCGACCATGTCGCTGAGGTGGATGCCGCTACGGCGGCCCAGCGCTGCCTGGCTGGCCGGGCCGAACTGCTCCAGCGTCGCCAGCAGGCGGTAGTGGTAGCCGCGGGCGCCGACGGACGAGAACCCCTCGGCCACTAGGCGGTGCGCGTGGCTGGCGGTCTGGGTGAGCAGCCAGCTGGGCAAGCTCTCCCAGGTGGTGGGCGTCTTCTCGGGTGGGTTCTCCATGTGACAAGCCTAACGAACCATTCGGAGCACCAATGATTGTGATATCGTTTGGGCACCAAACGTTATTCGCCTGAACGTTTAGACGCCAAACGGATCTCCCTGGAGTTAGGATCATGATCAAGCCGTTCCGCATCGACATCCCCCAGGCCGACCTCGACGACCTGACCGACCGGCTCTCCCGCACCCGCTGGCCCAACGAGGTCGCCGACGCCGGGTGGGACTACGGCTTCCCGCTGGCGCGGCTCAAGGAGCTGGCCGAATACTGGCGCACCGGCTACGACTGGCGCGAGCACGAGGCCAAGCTCAACGAGCTTCCGCACTTCACCACCGAGATCGACGGCCAGAACATCCACTTCCTCCACGTCCGGTCTTCGAAACCGGAAGCGCTCGCGCTGATCCTCACCCACGGCTGGCCCGGTTCGTTCCTGGAGTTCCTCGACGTGATCGAACCGCTGTCGCGCGACTTCCACCTGGTGATTCCGTCCATCCCCGGCTTCGGGTTCTCCGGGCCGACCCACGAGCGCGGCTGGGACGCCGTCCGGATCGCCCGGGTCTGGGCCGAGCTGATGCGCCGCCTGGGATACGAGCGCTACGGCGCGCAGGGCGGTGACTTCGGTGCGGGCATCTCCATCGGGCTCGGCGCGGTCGCGCCCGAGCACGTCGTCGGGGTGCACGTCAACTACCTGCCGACCCGGCCGGACCCCGACGTCGAGGTGTCCGAAGCGGATGAGGCCCGACTGGACAAGGTCAGGCATCTGATGGCGAATCGCCCGCCGTACCAGGCCCTGCAGGCGCTCACCCCGCAGACCATCGGCTACGCGCTGACCGACTCGCCGGTCGGCCAACTGGTCTGGATCGCCGAGCGATTCGCACAGTGGACGGACCCCGCCACACCGGTCAGCGACGATCGGATGCTCACCGACATCTCGCTGTACTGGCTGACCGCGACCGCGGCCTCCTCGGGCCGGCTCCACCACGACACTCCCCGGGGGAGCCAGCAGCCCTGCCGGGTGCCGCTCGGCGTGGCGGTGTTCGCGCACGACATCACACAGTCGGTGCGACCGCTGGCCGAGCGGCTGTACGACATCCGGCACTGGTCGGAGTTCGAGCGCGGCGGCCACTTCGCCGCGATGGAGGTGCCGGACCTGCTCGCCGAGGACATCCGGGACTTTTTTCTCACCCACATCAAGTGACCCGAACGTCAGCCAGTCGAACTACTTGGGGAGGCCATCGTGACCAGCACCGAAACCCTGATCCGCGCACTCGCCGACCGCGCCGAACTCGCCGACCTGGTCGCCCGCCACAGCTTGTGGATCGACGAGGCTCGCTACGGCAAGACCGGCCAACTCTTCACCGACGACGTCGTCGTCAAGTCCCCGCGCGGGGAGGCCCGCGGCATCGAGGCGCTCATCGAACTCGTGCGCTCGGGCCACGACACGTACGTCCGCACCCTGCACAACAAGTCCAACCTCATCATCGAGGTCGACGGCGAGACCGCCACGGTGTGGGCCCACGACATCGCCGTCTTCGTCATCGACGACAAGACAGAGGCGGTCGCGGCCGGCATCGCCCGCTACGGCGCGCGCCGCACCGAGGACGGCTGGCGCTTCGACCGCCTCGAAATCACCCCGGTCGCACTGACCGAAGCCCTCGACCGGGCCCTCTAGACGGGGCGACCTTGACACCGAGCGTGAGCAGCTCACCGTGGATGCGACGGTAGCCCCACGAATCGTTTTCGCGGGCCAGACGGGGCACCAGCTTCCGGATCGAGCGGACGGTCGGCGGGCGTCCGCCGCAGTTGGGCCGCGAGATCCTCGCGTGGCTGTGGGCGACGAGGTCACGATGCCAGCGGAGCACAGTATCGGGGCGAACCAACAGCCGGATGCGGCCCAGCACGTCGCCCGGCAGCCGGTGCAGCAGCGCGGCGAGGAACGCCCGGTCCGCCGAATTGAACCGGGGCTTCTCGCCGTGCAGTTGCCGTTCGAGGACGGTGATCTGGTGGCGGAGTGCCAAGATCTCGATGGCCTTGTCGCGGTCGCCCACCGGCAGCAGCCTGAACATCGCGAGGGCGTTGGTCACGCCAAGGTACGCCAGTCGCAACAGCGTGAAGCGGCATCATTGCCCAGTGGTGGGTGTCGATGCGAGACGCGTCGGAGGCGTCGGCCGGGCAAGATCTCCCTGCCGCGGCCGAAGCGGCCGTGAGCTGGGCGGACGTGGTTTTCGGCATGCGCAGGGCCGCTTCCCTGCGGGTTGAGCCTGTAGCTCGCGGCCTCGGATTCGACTGCCCAAGTGTGGTGGTCGCACACGATGATCATGTTGTTGGT
>NZ_JBJZOG010000198.1:0-3909 GCF_047200535.1 Micromonospora mangrovicola
ATAGTCGGACGGGACAGCGGAAGGGCCCGCGACCTTGAAGTCGCGAGCCCTTCCCGTTCAGCCGTGCAGCCACAGCCAGGTCGGCGGACCGAGTTTTCGACGTTCCAGCCGCTGGGGATCAGCCTGCCGCTGCCGTCGAATCCGCTGCCGTGACCGTCCGTGGTTCCTGTAGTCGGCCCAGCCGCTGCCGATCGTGGTGCCCGGCGGGTTGGTCCGGCCACCCTCGCCGTCGCTGGTGCAGCGCCGAAGGGCCACGATCCGCCGGCGGCGGACGGGTCAGGGCAGCGTGGTGGGCGTCGGCCGGTCGTCGCGGACGTGGACCAGCATGTCGCCGGTCTCGATGACCGCGCCGGCCCGGTCGTTCAGCGTGACCACCCTGCCTCGCCGGACCAGTGCGATGACCAGCGAGTCCAGCTCACGCGGTGACCTGCCCACCTCGTCGCGCTCGGCCGAACGCATGGCCAGCGCCATGCCCTGCCCCGGAGTGAGCAGGTCCTCGACCACGTCGATCAGCGGCGGGGCGGAGGTGGAGAGACCGAGCAGCCGGCCGGCGGTCGCCGAGGAGACGATGACATGGTGGGCCCCGCTCTGCTTGAGCAGCGGGGCGTTCTCCGCCTCGCGGACGGCCGCGATGATCCGGACCTGGCCGGCGGTGAGCTGCCGGACGGTCAGCGCCACCAGCACCGAGGCGTCGTCGCTGTCGGTCGCGATGATCACCGCCTTGGCCGTCCGGACGTGCGCCTCCTCCAGCACCGACGATCGGGTCGCCGAGCCCTCGATCGCGACCAGCCCGGCCGAGGTGGCCTGCCGCAGCGCGGCTCCGCTCCGCTCCACCACCACGATCCGGGACTTGTCCAGGCCGTTCTCCAGCAGCGCGGAAACGGCGCTGCGGCCCTTGGTGCCGTAGCCGCAGATGATGACGTGGTCCTTCACGGTTCTCCTCCACCGCGACAGGCGACGGCCGGTCCGGTACTGCTCGGTCAGGACTTCCAGGGTGGTGCCGACCAGGATGATCAGGAAGAGCACCCGGGCGGGGGTGACGAACAGGACGTTCACCAGGCGCGCCGACGGGGCGGACGGGGTGATGTCGCCGTACCCGGTGGTGGAGAGCGAGACCACCGCGTAGTAGAAGCAGTCGAGGAGGCTGAGGCCGTCCTCGTTGACGTCGCGGTAGCCGTCCCGGTCGATCCAGACCACGGTCACCACGACGACCACCAGGGCCAGGGCGGCGAGCAGGCGCAGACTCAGCGCGCTCAGCGGCCCCCGCCGTTGCGCGGGAAAATGGATCACCGTCGGTCCTGCTCCGCCGCCGTCGCCTGCACGTGCTCAAGATAACGGGTGCGCCCCCTCCGGGCCCATCGGGCCAGGCGACGTACCGCCTCGCGCACCACCGGTAAGGAGCCCGTCACATTCACGGACGTCACGGCGGGCGACATCCGGTCCTGACGGGCCCGGCCGGGATCCATGCCCGGCCGGGCCGTGGTGCGGCGTCCGGACGGGGCATGATGGGGCGGGAGGACGACCGCGAGGAGGCCCGCATGTCGTTGCTGCGACGGGTGATCGGCGGGGTGCTGCGCCGGGTACGGCTGCGGCAGGGCCGCACGCTGCGGGAGGTGGCCCTGGCCGCCGGAGTCTCGCTGCCGTACCTCTCAGAGGTGGAGCGCGGCCGCAAGGAGGCTTCCTCCGAGGTGCTGGCCGCGATCTGCCGGGCTCTCGGCATCCACCTCTCCGACCTGCTGGAGGAGGCCCGCGACGAGCTGCGCCGGACCGAGCGGCGGACGCCGGTGACCTCGGGCTCGGGTCTGGTCCGGTTGGAGCGGGCCCCGGCCGGTCGGGGCGACGTACGCCTGCACGTCGGGTCGCGTCCGGGCCGGCCCCAGCCGCATGTGCTGCGTCGGCCACGGCTCGGCGGAGCGCCGCTGCTCGGCACCCGCGGGACGGTCATGGATCTCGGGCTGCCCGCTGCCGGGGCCCCCGGCGCCGGAGCCGGTTACGCCACGCCGATGCCCGGCGCGGGTGCCCGGATCTGGCTGTTCCCGGCCCCACCGCCGGCGCGCCGGCGCGCGCGTGCCGGGCGGCGGGTGACGCGGCGACGGGCCGCACGCGTCTGACGTCGACCCAGGACGACGGGCCGCCCCGGTGCCGACCGGTCGGGCCGACACCGGGGTGGCGTCCCGTCAGGAGGACGTCCACCTGTCACCACCCCCAGTGGTGACAGGATGGTCGGAACCATATCGAGCGCCCGACCACCGCGACAAGTCTTGACTTCCGTCGATGAGCGTGATCGATCTCCCCACACCGGTGTGCCGGCAGCTACGGTGTGTGCCATGACCGGTGTAGCGCCCCTCATCGACGCCCTCATCGGGCTGGGTCTCACCCAGTACGCCGCCCGTGCCTACCTGGCCCTGGTGGCCCGCGACCGGTACACCGCGGCGGAACTGGCCCGCGCCTCCGGTGTCCCCCGGCAGCGGATCTACGACGTGCTCAACTCGTTGAGCGAGCGAGGGCTGGTCCGGGTCCGTCCCGGCCCGGTGGTGCGCTACGCGGCCGTCGACCCGCAGTCGGCGGTCAACCGGATGATGGAGGTCCACCGCAGCGCGTACGAACAACGCGAGCGGGCCGGCACCGAGCTGATCGAACAGCTCGCTCCGCTGTGGACGCGCGGGCGGTCCGAGGACGACCCGCTGGACTACGTCGAGGTCATCCGGGACCGGGAACTGCTCGGCGAGCGCTTCGCCGAACTCCAGTCGAGTGCCCGGCACCAGTTGCTCACTCTCGCCAAGATGCCGTACCTGGTGGTGGAGAACCCGGCCGGCATGGAGGCCGCCCGCCGGCTGGCCCACGAGGGCGGAGACGTCCGCTGTGTCTACGAGCGGGCGATGCTCGACGATCCGGACCTGGTGTCGCACACCCGGGGCTTCGTGGGCGCCGGTGAGCGGGCGCGGCTGGTAACCGAGGTGCCGATGCGGCTCTGTATCGCCGACGGCGCACGGGTGCTGATGTCGATGCGGGATCCGCGCGCGGACGAGGCGTCGAGCACGTCGCTGCTGATCGAGCACCCGGCGCTCGCCCAGCTGCTCATCCAGGCGTACGAGTCGATCTGGTCCGCCGGCGAGGAGTTCGCCACGGCGGTGGTGGGGGTCGGCTGACCCACTGCGGCCGCCCCGGCCGCTTCTGCCCAGGGCGGATCTGCCGCCGGCAGAATCCCTGGGCACCGGCCACCACCCGCCGGAGGCTGGAGCTGACCGGTTCCCGGGCGGCCCGTCGCCCGCCGGCGGCACGGAGGGTGGTCAGGTCATGGGGTACGGCATCTGGATGCTGGACGAGGGGCAGCCGTCGTTCGGCGACCGGGTCTTCGAGCGGCTGCTCAAGGAGCGCATCATCTTCCTCGGCACCGAGGTCACCGACGCCTCGGCCAACCAGATCTGCGCGCAGATCCTGCTGCTGGCCGCCGAGGACCCGGAGCGGGACATCTTCCTCTACATCAACTCGCCGGGCGGCTCGGTCACCGCCGGGATGGCCGTCTACGACACCATGCGCTATGTCAAGAACGACGTCGGGACCCTGGCGCTCGGACTGGCCGGCTCGATGGGGCAGTTCCTGCTCTGCGCGGGGGCGGCCGGTAAACGGTTCGCGCTCCCCCACTCGCGGATCATGATGCACCAGCCGTCCGGCGGGATGGGCGGCACGGCCGCCGACATCACCATCCAGGCGGAGAACATGCTGCACGTGAAGCGGACCATGCAGGAGCTGATCGCCCGGCACAGCGGGCGCACGCTGGAGGAGATCCAGCGCGACTGGGACCGGGACCGCTGGTTCACCGCCGAGCAGGCCCGCGAGTACGGCCTGATCGACCAGGTGGTCGCCCGGGCTGAGCAGCTTCCCGCCTGAGAAACGACCCGGGACGGG
>NZ_JBJZOG010000199.1:0-3732 GCF_047200535.1 Micromonospora mangrovicola
GCTCCACGCACCTATCGAGGCGAGGGAGAATTCGGATGGCCGTCGACCCCACCGGCCGTGACCTGCGCGATTTCCTCCGGGAGGAGCCGCAGGCGCCGGTCGTGATGCTCAATCTGCTGCGGTTCGCGCCGGGCGGCCGGGACTCCTACGCCCGGTACGCGGCGGAGCTGCGGGAGACCTTCCTGCCGCGGTACGGCGCAGAGGTGATCTACGCCGGCGACGGTGCGCGGGCCCTGGTGGCCGAGGACGGCCAGGCCTGGGACGCGGTGCTGCTGGTGCGTTACCCCGACCGGGAGGCGTTCTGCCGGATGGTGGCGGACCCGGAGTACCAGCGGGTGACCCGGCTGCGGACCGTGGCGCTGCGGGAGGCGGTGCTGCAGCCGACCACTCCCTGGCCGGCGGCCTGACCCGGGCACCCGCCGCCGGCCCGGGTAACCCGGCCACGGTCCGGGCCGTCGTGCCGGGCCTGGCCGACCTCACCCGGGCCGGGCGGCCCTGCGGGCCCTCCGGCGTCGCGCACGCCGGCTGTGCCGACCGGTCGGGTTCAGGACCGGCCGTCACGCATGACCGTCCCGGCAACGGGTAGCGGCCGGGTCGTGAAGCTCCTCCTGCTCAGCTATGCCCTGATCGGCGGGCTCGGCGTACTGCTCGCGTTCTGGTCCAGCGCCATCCGCCGGGCACCGGTCAGCGAACCTCTGCTCGCCCTGGTCCTGGGGGTGGTCGCCGGTCCGCTGCTCGGTTTGATCGTCGTGGCCGACCGGCTCGGCGCCGAGCTGGTGCGGGAGATGAGCCGGGCCCTGCTGGCGATCTCCCTGATGGCGGTCGCCCTGCGTTTCCCGATCTCCGGCTACCGTGCCGTGCTCCGTCCGGTGCTGGTCCTGTTGAGCGCCGGCATGGTGGGCATGGCGGTGGTGACGGCGGGCCTCGCCTGGGGGGTGCTCGGGGTGCCGCTCGCGTTCGCGGCGCTGCTCGGCAGCTGCCTCACCCCTACCGACCCGGTCCTCGCCTCCAGCATCGTCTCCGGCGGCCCGGCGGAGCGGGAGTTGCCGGCCCACCTGCGCCAGGTGATCAGCGGCGAGTCCGGCGGCAACGACGGGCTCGCGTTCCCGCTGGTCGTCCTCGCGCTGGCCGCGTTCGGCACGAAGCCCTGGACCGACCAGGTGGTGGAGGCGGTCTGGGGCGTGTGCGGGGCGGTGCTGGTCGGAGTCGCGGTCGGGTGGCTCGCCGGTCACGCCGTCCGGGCGGCCAACCGTCGGGAGACCGTCGACCAGGGCTCACTTCTCATCTTCGCCGTGCTGCTCGGGGTGGCCTCGCTCGGCTTTGCCCGGGTGCTGGGCACCGACGGCATCCTGGCCGCGTTCGCCACCGGGCTGGCCTACAACAAGGTGCTCGGCGACCAGCCTCGGATCGTCGAGCAGAAGCTCGACGACTCCCTCACCCGCTACCTGGTCCTGCCGCTGTTCTTCCTGCTCGGCGTGGAGCTGCCCTGGCGCGACTGGGGCGAGCTGGGTTGGCGGCTGCCGGCGTTCACGCTCGCGGTGCTGCTGCTGCGCCGGCTGCCGGTCGTGCTCGGGCTCGGCGGCCCGCTCGGCCTGGGCCGGCGGGATCTGATCTTCCTGGGCTGGTTCGGTCCCATCGGCGTCTCCGCGCTGTTCTACCTCGCCTACAGCCACGACGAGGGCGCCCGCGACCCGTTGCTCTGGGCGGCGGGCAGCATGGTCGTCGCGTCGAGCACGCTGGTGCACGGGGTGACGGCGATGCCCGGCCGTCGCTGGTACGCGGCGCGCGGTGGTGGCTGAACGCCGAGGCCTGCGGCCGGGTCAGGATCCGGTCCGTCGGAGGATGTCGGGCAGATGCTCCGGCAGCGCCACCGTACGCAGGTCGGCGAGTATCGCGTCCAGAAGCCGGGTGACGCGGGGCTGGTCGCGTCCGGCGCGCCGGACGTCGTCCACGGCGACCGCGAGGAAGCTGTCGAAAGTCTGTGCTCTGGCCTGGACGCGGACCCTGCCGTCGCCGTCCTGCACGAGCAGGCGCTGGTCGGGCCGGCCGGCGAGGTGGCGCAGCAGGTCGTGCATCTCCTGCACGGCTCGAACCGCCGTGGTCGTGTCGTTGACCCCCGGCGAGAGGGCCCGTTCGGCGATGTCGGCCAGTTGCCGGAACCCGAACCCGACGTCCTGCCCGGCGGTCCGTTCCACGTTGAGGCTCACCGTGGCGGTCGTCCGATCGTCCGGGACCGGCGCCGGGGGTGGACAGCCGGGCAGCGGGTGGACCGCGACCAGCGGTTGCCCGGTCACCACGAAGTCACCCGGGGCCGGCAGGACCGACAGGGCGCAGGAGTGTGCCCGGGCGAGTGCGGCGAGCCGGTGCAGGTCGATGTCGTCCACCAGGCCGGGTGCCGATGCGGTGATCACCTGCACGGGTGGTGCCAGCCGCGTCGCCGCCCCGGGCGGGGGTTCGGGGGAGTGCTGGTCCTCGATGATCCGCCGGGTCTGGGCGCCGACCGCCGCGATGATGTGCGAGACCCGCATGGCGGTGGTGACGTGGTGCAGGTAGTAGATGAACAGGCCGCTGCTGACCAGCACCAGGATCATCGCGACGGCAAGGGACAGCTCCGGCAGCCGGGCGTCGGACCGGTCCGGCAGGGCCGCCAGCACCACCATGGCGAAGAGCGCGGTCGCCAGGAACGTGCCCAGCGCGGCCTGGGTGACCCGGTCCCGCAGGAAGGTGCGCAGCACCCGTGGGGAGTACTGGCTGCTGGCCAGCTGCACGGCCACCACGGTGATGGAGAAGACCAGCGCGGTGAACGAGATCATCGCGGTGATGATGGACGACAGCAGCGACCGGGCGCCTGCCGCGCCGCTGGGCAGGAACCCGCCGGCCGGCAGGCCCACCTGCAGCTCCAGCAGCGACAGCCCGACCGCCAGCAGCACGGCACCGGCGGCGAAGGTCGTGGGGACCAGCCAGAAGCCGGTCCACGCGGCCGCCAGCCGGGATCTGCGGGTACGTGGGGCGCCGGTCATGCCACCGACATGCCCACTGGCACCCGCTCGACACCGGTTCCGCGGATGTTCCGCACGAATCCACCGGAAATCGGAGACCCGGTGAGGTTTGGCCCTGGCCGCGCCGGGACACGGGTAGGCGAGCGGCGGCAGCGGAAAGGAGAGCGGGATGGATCTGCGGAGCGCGCCGACGACCGTGACCGTGGTCGGTCCGGTGCACCGGCCGGTGCACGGGTCGGCGCTGGCCCGGTTGCTGCGCACCACCGACGCCAAGCAGATCGGCCTGCTGTACCTCGCGACGGCGTTCGGGTTCTTCCTGGCGGGTGGCCTGCTGGCCCTGCTCATGCGGGCGGAGCTGGCACGGCCCGGCATGCAGCTGCTCTCGCCCGAGCAGTACAACCAACTGTTCACCATGCACGGCACGATCATGCTGCTGCTCTTCGCCACCCCGATCGTCTTCGGCTTCGCCAACTACCTGGTGCCGCTGCAGATCGGCGCGCCCGACGTGGCCTTCCCCCGGCTCAACGCCCTCGCGTACTGGCTGTACCTGTTCGGCGGGCTGACGGTGCTCGGCGGATTCGTCACCCCCGGCGGCGCGGCCGACTTCGGATGGACGGCCTACCAGCCGCTGGCCGGGCCCGAGCACTCGCCCGGCGCCGGGGCGAACCTCTGGGCGGTGGGGCTGGTGGTGTCCGGCCTCGGCACCATCCTCGGCGCGGTCAACATGATCACG
>NZ_JBJZOG010000200.1:0-3609 GCF_047200535.1 Micromonospora mangrovicola
CGTATCCCGCACGGCCCACACCCCAACCTGCCGCAACCCGAGCCGACCACCCACCCACGCCGCCTGCAACACCTCCACCTGCCGCAACCCGAGACCACCCGGTCAGTTCCGCCCGCAACACCGCGACATGCCGCAACCCGAGCCCGGAGGCGGCCAGGATGCTGCATCCCATCACCGGCAGCGCACCGGGCAGAACGCCCCCCGGCCAGCCTCAGGTCGGCCGTGGCGCAGTTTGAGTCTCCCTGCACAGCGCAGACCGGGGCATTCCGCACGGCCGACACCGCGCCATGAGGCAACCCGAGCCGATCAACGATGGCGGAACGGACGCCGGGGCGACGGCCAGCAGGGCGCGGGACGAGGACGCGCCGCAGACGCGAACCGGCCGGCCCCTGAGGACAGGGACCGGCCGGTCGGAAGAGGACTTACCAGAGCTGCTGGACGATGTCCGCGGCCTGCTCCTCCCACTGCGCGTACGCGTAGGGGAAGGCCGACACCTGGACCGTCTGCGCGGCCGCGGTCAGCGGCAGGTCCCGCCAGCCGCCGACGTTCTTCAGTGCGTTGAAGAACGCCTTGCTGGCGTAGTCGGGGTCGGTGACCTGCTCAGGCGTACCCCAACCGGACGACGGGCGCTGCTGGAACAGGCCCTCCGAGTCGTGGTCGTTGTACGTGCCGAGGTGGCCGAGGTTGTACAGCTTCGACTCCTGCAGCGAGGTCGCGACGCCGATGACGGCGCCCCGCTCCCCGACGCCGGTCTCCTTGGCCGCCTTGACGATGGCCTTGGCGTTGTCGAGCTGCGCGTCGTCGAGCGGGATGCGCGACTGGGCGCCCTCGACGCCGTGCGGGATGAGCTCTTCCCGGCTCGGCTGGTTGGCCTTGGCGGGGACCTTGTCGCCGCCGGTGGTCTGAGCGGGCTTCACCGCATCGGTGGCGGTGGCGGTCTTCTTGCCGGTGGCGAGGTCGATGGCGGCCACGGCGCCCGCGTGCGGGCCGCTGGTCACCGGCGCGGCGAGGGCCGTGGGGCCGAACGCCAGGCCGCCCAGGGCGGCAACGCCCGCGACGGTCAGCGCGGCCCGGCGGTTCGGGGCCTTCGCGGCGGCGGTCGTCGCGGCGGCGGCCTTTACGACCGCGGTCTTCGCGATGTCGGTCTTTGCGATGGCGGTCTTCGCCACGGCGGTCTTCGCGATGGCGGGGAGCCATCGAGTGAAGGTCTGCTTCACGATGGTTGCCCTTTCGATCGTTAGGACGCGCTCCGGGGTGAGCGCCCTCGGGGGAACTACTGGCCGGTACGGGTTTGCGATCCGGCGGTACGGGGGACACAACCAGCTCGACCTGTCGGTCATTCCGGATATGCCGGAGTGACGGCAGGCTGCGGCCCAGGTCACCGCGGAAATCGGTCGAGCCGGCACCAGGCGCGCGGCACCGGCGAAACGGCGCGTGCAGGTCAGCGGGCCGCCGGGGCGCCGAACCAGACCAGGATGTGCCAGAGCTGCTTGAGGTGCTGGAGGGTGACCTCGGTGGGCCCCCGGTCGGCCCAGCGTTCCGGCTCGGTGACCACCGACGCGGCCGCCCGGCCGATCAGGGCGGCGTCGACCGGCTCACCCGGCCGGGCGAACTCGGCGTGCACCCGGGCCGCGAGGGGCGGGATCGCCGGCCCGCGGAACTCCGCGTCTACGCCGTCGACCGGCAGCTCGAACCCGGCGTGCCAGGTGAGCGGGAAACCGTTCCGGTCGGCGATGCCGGCGAGGATCCGTGCCACGTCGGTGCCCCGGAACGACGGGTCGACCACGAGGGCCTCGACGTCCCGGGCGAGGCTCAGTTCGCCGTGGATCTGCGCCTCGATGTAGTCGTCCAGGGCACGCCCGGCGGCGTACGACGCCCGTTCCCGCCGGCGGAGCAGCGTCTGCAGCAGCGTGCCGGTGTCCATGCCGGCCACGCCGAGACTGACGCCGGTGTCGGCGGTGGCCGTGAGCAGGGCGGCGAGCACCGGCTCGAAGACGTCCACCGTGCCGAACTCCGACGGCTCGGCGTAGGTGTCCCCGAAGCTGAAGGTGGCCCGCGCGAGAACCTCGGGACGTAGCCGCAGATGGCAGGAGCCGAACCGGGGGCAGGCACCGTCCGGGTGGTCCAGCAGGTTCAGTCCGCCGTACTTGGGGCGCTCGGCGGGCAGCGCCCCGGGCCGCTGGTACGCCCCGCCGAACAGCTTGTCCTCCCACCGGTCGCGGTCCCCGCCGGGGAAGGCGGTCAGTCCGCCGTTGGAGATGCCCGTCTCGAACTGGCTGCGGTAGACGTCCTCCTGATCGAGCGCCTCGGCGACGGCGCGGCCGTCGCGCAGCAGCCGGTCCGGGTGGAAGTTGAGGGTCAGCCGGCCGTGCCGGGCGACCGCCTCGACCAGCTCCGCCGGCCGGTACCCGGCGCCGGAGTCGGCCAGGTGCCGGCCGATGACGGCGAGCGCCGCCGGCCGGTCCCGCAGCGCGACGTCGCGAACGTGCCGGAGGGCGGCGGCCTGGGCGGGGGTCAGGATCGGGTCGGGGTCGGGCACGCGGCAGAGTATCGCCGGGCCGGGCAGCGGGACGCCACCCGGATGCGTCAGGTCTCGGTGCCGAAACCGTCCAGGGTGGCACGTTCCTCGGCCGAGCGCAGCTCCTGGAAGACGGTGAGCTGCAGGCCCGCCGGAACGTCGAGGCGGGCGTTGAGCGAGTGCCACGGCGTGACGGTGGGCGGGGCGATCTCGGTGGCGCCCGCGGCGACCAGGCGGTCGGTCACCGCCCGGCTGTCGTCCACTTCGAACGCCACCCGCAACCGGGGCGCGACCTGCCGGCCGACCTCCACCTCGTCGATCATGCGCCTCTGCGCCGGGTTGGCCAGCTCCAGGGTGGCCCGGCCCGCCTCGAGGATCACCACTCGCGCGCCGTCGCCGCCGGAGTACGCCTGCTCGGGCAGGCCCAGGGCGTCGCGGAAGAACGCGACCGCCGCGTCGTAGTCCTCGGCCTCCACCACCAGGCGCAGCTGCCGTACGGTCGGTGCACGATTGTCTGCCTGTTCCGTCACGGCGTCCGAGCATAGCCGGGCGCGGTGGCGGCCAGCCGGGCCAGGAAGTGCGCGTTGCCCGGGGTGGCCGCAAGCTGCTGCACCAGCTGGTCCGCGGCCGCCAGGCGGTCCACCTGGGACAGCGCCGAGCGCAGGCTTCGCAGGCAGTGCCGCTCCACCGCGGTGAGCAGCAGCTCCTCCCGCCGGGTGCTGGAGGCCCGGAGGTCGACGGCGGGGAACGTACGCCGGTCGGCGAGTGACCGGTCCAGCTTCAGCTCCGCGTTCCCGGTGCTCTTGAACTCCTCGTAGATGAGCGTGTCGGCGGCCGAACCGGTCTCCACCAGTGCCGAGGCGAGAATGGTCAGCGAGCCGCCCTCCTCGGCCGCGCGGGCCGCCGCGAGCAACTGCTTCGGCGGGTTGAGCGCGGCCACGTCCACCCCGCCGGAGAGGGTACGACCGGCCGAGCGGACCGACAGGTTGTAGGCGCGGCCCAGCCGGGTCAGGGAGTCGAGCAGCACGACCACGTCGTGGCCCAACTCGACCAGACGCTTCGCCCGCTCGATCGCCAGCTCCGCCACCGTG
>NZ_JBJZOG010000201.1:0-3589 GCF_047200535.1 Micromonospora mangrovicola
GCCAGCAACATGGTCATCGTGTGTGACCACCGCGCCTGGACCCTCGAAGCCGAGACCGCGATCTACACGCTCAACCCGCAGGGAAGCGGCCTGCTCGCCACAGCAAAAATCCCCGCCCAACGGGACGGGGATCACGCAAAATGCGAAGAACCATCACACTTCGTGTGGAAATAACGTGTCGATCACCACGAACCCATGATCCTCATTCGGGATGAATTGCAGCTCACGCCCAGATGACCGCATCCGCGGATTGCTGGAGCCGCTGTCACCGGCTCAACGGTGGCCCTGTTGCTGAGATCGAACCCCGGGCAGTCAGTTCTGCGGCTACACCTCGGGGTGGCGCGGCGATGCCCCGCACGTACCGGGCCGGCAGAACGCCCTGGACGTCGGCGGTGATCAGCAGCACGGGCCGTCCGTTCTGCGCGAAGCTGGCCAACCTGCTTGGCCAGCTGTCCGGCGAACTCGTCGTCCACCGTGGCCGGGAAGTCGGAAAGGTAGATGTCGGCCGCCGCGACCACCGGCCAGAGCCTGCGGTGCCGGCACCTCGACCACCTCAGCACCCAACCATGCCTGCCTTAGCCAGCCGCTGGCTCACACCCGTTCGACCGGGATGCTCCTAACGCACACTCGACAGTGTGTCCCGGGACGGCGCTAGCGGATATCCGTCATCCATGGTGACCGTCTGAGCGCTCTTGGCTAGCGTCGAACTCAGTCGGGCCACCTCCCAGCGCGACGGCGCGATCCCCGCCTCGGCACATCCTTCGCACCGCCGTGCCTGTGCTGGATGACGGATCTCCGCTTGGATCGCCCGAGCCGACAAGCAGCCGTGCGCCACGAATTCAGGGAGAAGAGCCATGGCCGAATACCACAGACCAGCGTCTCGAAGGGCCGCGCCCGGCCGGAAGGTCTGGCTTGCGATCCTTGTCGCAGTCTTGATACTGCTCCTCCTTCTCCTGATGTTGGCTTTCTGTCGGGATACATCGACGCCGACGCCTGTGGGATCCCCGTCCGTTTCGGTCAGCGCGACCGCGTCGCCCAGCGCGTCCACCACGTCGGCCGCCCCGTCGCCGTCGCTCTCTGTCAGCGAGTCAATGAGCCCGACGGCGACGGCGACTGCGGGCCCTCTGCCCAGCGGAGCACCGAAGACCGGCGGCGGCAGCACGGCGGGTTGGAACAGTGGGCTGGTGGTGAGTGGAGTCATCGTGCTTCTGGCTGCGGCAGCGGTCGCGTTGTCCACCCGACGGCGCAACTACCGGCCGTGAGACCAGGCCGGTACCGGCTCGCGGCCCGCCTGGTGGCGGCCGGGCTCGCAGCGATCGGCACCATCATGGTGGCGGCCGGTGTACGGCCGAACCGACCACCCCGCCCGACTACATCGACCATGCAGTGGAGCGCGAGCACGACTGTCACCGCCTCACCCTACTTTCCGGCTCCTGAATCGCCTGGACCTGCCGCACTGGCCCGATCGGTCCCGCTGCGCCTCGACATTCCGGCAATCGGTGTCCACACCAAGCTGGTCCCGCTTGGGCTTGAGGAGGATGGGTCAATCGAGGTGCCCCCGCTGACCGGTGGCGCCCCCGCAGGCTGGTACCGCAACCTGGCGTCACCGGGCGAGTCGGGCACCGCGGTGATTCTCGGCCACGTGGACAGCGCGCGGGACGGGCCGGCGGTGTTCTTCCGGCTGGCTGCGCTGCGGGCCGGGGACACTGTGTCGGTGGGCCGGACCGACGGCAGTACGGCGGCATTCACCGTCACGGACGTCGTCGAGTACCCGAAGAGCGCTTTCCCGGCCGAGACTGTGTACGGCCCGGCCGATCGCCCTGCACTGCGGCTGATCACCTGCGGTGGGCAGTTCGACTATGTGCGCCGCAGCTACCGAGCCAACATCGTCGTGTACGCCACCCTGACGCATGCCGATCCGCGCCCTTCCACTTAGACCATGCCTAGGTAGCTGGTGTTAAACGGCGGTTGATCGGGTCCCGGTCGACCGCCGTTGTCGCGTGGGTGGTGTCGGTTCGGTGCGCTGGTTCGAGGGTTTCGGGTGCTGAAACCGGTGCTGGGGCGGCGGTGGAGGCCGTTCAGAGCGTTTGTCGGGTGGGGTCAGCCGGGGCGTGTGGTCCTCAGAGGGCGGTCCGCAGTAACTTGACCTGATCTATACGTTGCGTCCGGTTGGTGTCCTTCCGGCGGGTTCGCTGTGGATAGCGGCCAGTCGATGGGTCGAATGTGAGTTCTGGTCGTGACCGTCCGGGCGGATCAGGCGTTAGCCCGGTCATGGGTGATCGAAAGCGGTATCCCAGCGATGTCAGCGACGAGCAGTGGGAGCTGATCGGGCCGTTTCTGCAGGCGTGGAAGGCCAAGCGGGTCGCGGTGTCGGTGTCGGGCCGCGAGGGTGACTATGACCTGCGGGAGATCGTGAACGCGATCTTCTACCAGAACCGGACCGGCTGTCAGTGGGCATACCTGCCGCACGACCTGCCGCCGAAGTCGGCCACCTACTACTACTTCGCGCTGTGGCGTGACGACGGCACCGATCAGGTGATCCACGATCTGTTGCGCTGCCAGGCCAGGGAGAAGGGCGGTCGTGCCGAGGATCCGAGTGCGGTCGTGTTGGACACCCAGTCGATCCGGGCGGCGAACCACGTCCCGGCCGCGACGACTGGCAAGGACGCGGCGAAGAAGGTGTCGGGGCGTAAGCGGGGACTGGCGGTGGACGCGTTGGGGCTGATCATCGCGGTCGTGGTGACCGCGGCGTCGGTTACCGACAACGCCATCGGCATCCGGCTGCTCGACAAGGTCACCGAACACACCCCGACAGTTGCCCGCGCATGGGTCGACGCCGGGTTCAAGCAGGACGTGGCGCTGCACGGCGCCGTCCTGGGTGTCGATGTCGAGGTCGTCAAGCGGTCCGACAGCCGGCCCGGGTTCGTGCCGATCCGCAAGCGGTGGATCGTCGAGCAGGTCAACGGCACGCTGATGCTGCACCGACGCCTCGTGCGCGAGTACGAGAGCCGACCCGAATCCTCGGTGTCCCGAACACTGTGGGCATCGATGGCGAACATGGTCCGCCGGCTGACCGGAACCAGCGCACCCTCCTGGCGGGGCCGGTGAACCTTCCCACGGTCCTCGACCTGATCGCCGACCGCGAAACCACCACCAGCCAGACCGCCACCCGACTCCGCGAACAGATCACCGCCCTCACCAGCGAACTCGCTCGCGTCGAGGGTGAACTGGCCGACCTGGCAACCACCCGCACTACCCTGCGTGCCCTCGCCGCCGCCGAGTTCACCGCCGACGACCCCACCATCGCCAGCACCCCCTACCAGCAGATCCTGGCCGTCCTTCGCGCCGCACCGGCCGGCATGCGCGCCAAAGACATCTGCCTCGCCCTCGACGTCGAACCCTCACCGAAACACGTCGAAGGCACCCGCGCAAAGCTCAAGCGCATGGTCAACCGCGACGTCCTCACCGAAAACGAACCCGGAGTGTTCACCCTCAGCCAGAAACGGACCTAATACTCCGAACCGCCCTCTCAGGCGGGGTTGAGGGTCCAGCCGTGGAGGGTGTGGGTGAGGCCGAGGGTGGCGAGTCG
>NZ_JBJZOG010000202.1:0-3415 GCF_047200535.1 Micromonospora mangrovicola
CCTGTTCCCCCCCCCCCCCCCCGCGACGGAGGTGCGGGGTGGGTCAGGCGACGGGTGCCTTGCCGAGGGCGGTCTCCGCCTCGTCCTCGGGGGTGGTCCCGGCGGCCGGCGGCTCGTTGGCCGAGCGGAGCGGAACCTCCTTGATGAACCAGGCGAGCACCGGCACCGCCGCGGTGAAGAACAACGCCCAGATGAAGACGTGGGAGATGCCGTCGGCCAGGGCGCCGAGGACGATTTCCCGCATCGGCCCGGTGAGCTGCTTGAGCTTCTCCAGGTCCAGGCCGCCCCCCTCCCCCGAGCCGCCGCTGAACGCGCCACCGGCGGCCGAGGCGGAGAGCCGGTTGGCGAAGATGGCGCCGAAGAGCGAGATGCCGAACGAGCCGCCGATGGAGCGGAAGAAGGTGGCCGCGCCGCTCGCCGCGCCGAGATCCTTCTGCTCGACGCTGTTCTGCGCGATCAGCATCGAGGTCTGCATCAGGAAGCCCATGCCGACGCCGAGGACGATCATGTAGAGCGAGGACTCGACCTTGCTGGTGTTGATGTCGAGCCGGGTCAGCAGGCCCATGCCGAGGGCCATCACCACGCCGCCGACGATCGGGAAGGCCCGGTAGCGCCCGGTCTTCGTGATCGTCCGGCCGACGACCAGCGAGACCACCAACATGCCGAACATCAGCGGGAGCAGCAGCAGGCCGCTGTTGGTGGCCGAGGCGCCCTGCACGGTCTGCTGGAACATCGGCAGGAAGTTCATCGCGCCGAACATGGCGAAACCGAGCAGGAAGCCGATCACCGAGATCAGGGCGAAGTTGCGGTTGGCGAACAGGCCCAACGGCAGGATCGGCTCGGGGGCCCGGCGCTCGACGAAGCCGAAGAGCACCAGGGCCACCACGGCGAGCGCGGCGAGGCCGAGGATCTGCGGGGAGACCCAGTCGTACTCGTTGCCGCCCCAGGTCGTGATCAGCACGATCGCGGTGATGCCGGCGGAGAGCAGGCCGGCGCCCAGCCAGTCGATCTTGTGCTCGGTGCGGTACTTCGGCAGGTGCATGGTGGTGGCGAGGACCAGCAGCGCCAGACCGCCGAGCGGCAGGTTGACGTAGAACGCCCAGCGCCAGGAGAGATGGTCGGTGATGAAGCCGCCGACCAGCGGACCGGCCACCATGGCGATGGCCATGATGCCGGCGATCATGCCCTGGTAGCGGCCCCGCTCGCGGGGCGGCACCAGGTCACCGATGATCGCCATGACGCCGACCATCAGACCGCCCGCGCCGAGGCCCTGGATGGCCCGGAAGGCGATCAGCTCGATCATGCCGTCCTCGACCCCGCCCAACATGCCGGAGCCGGACATGCCGCAGAGCGCGGAGCCGACCAGGAAGATGACCACCGAGGTGAGGAAGACCGCCTTGCGCCCGTAGAGGTCGCCGAGCTTGCCCCAGATCGGGGTGGAGACGGTGGTGCCCAGAACGTACGCGGTGACGACCCAGGTGAAGTGGTCGACTCCGCCGAACTCGCCGACGATCCGCGGCAGCGCGGTGCTGACGATCATGTTGTCGAGCATCGCGAGCATCATCGCGATCATCAGGCCGAACAGGACGACCCGGATGTTGGGCCGCGCTGTCAGCTGGGCTGGTTGAGTCATGGGTAAGCTCCCCCGAAGATCTGTGACCGACTTACTTGCCGCCCGGCTAGATACCTTACTAGCCGGACGGTAAGTTGGACAGCAGGAACGGTCAAGCGAGATAGGTGGTAACGGTGAGGGAGAACACAGGCGGCACGCGGGAGCGCATTCAGGCCGTCGCGCTGGAGCTCTTCACCGAGCAGGGCTACGAGAAGACCTCACTGCGGGAGATCGCCGAGCGGCTCGGGGTGACCAAGGCCGCGCTCTACTACCACTTCAAGAGCAAGGACGAGATCGTCAACAGCTTCGTCGAGGACCGGCTGCGCCGAATGGACGAGCTGATCGAGTGGGCCGCCACCCAGCCGGCCACCCTCGCCACCCGCCGCGCCCTGATCAGCCAGTACGCGGACGCCATGTTCGCCGGCGAGCTGCCCTCGGTGATGCGCTTCTTCGAGCAGAACCAGACCGTGCTGAAGAGCCTCAGCGCCGGGATGCAGATGCGGGACCGGATGATGCGCCTGGCCGACGAGCTGTGCCGGGGCGACGCCTCGCCGCAGGCCCAACTCCGGGCCGCGCTGACCCTGTTCGCCGTGCACAGCAGCTGGTTCGCCATCCGCGCCCCGGAAATCAGCGAGGACGAGCGCAAGAAGATCGCCCTGGACGTGGCCGACGAACTGCTCGCGAAGATCGCCCACCCGGACTGACCGGGCCGGTCGCCGGACACGGTGGCCCTCCGGTCAGCCGCGCCCGGTCAGCGCCAGGCGCAGCCCCAGCAGCTCGACGCCCGGCAGCGGCGACCAGTCCAGCTCGGGCGACCGGACGAACCCGAACCGCTCGTAGAGCCGGTGCGCCGCCGCGGCCATGCCGCTGCGGACGCAGATCACCACGGCCGAGCAGCCCAGCTCGGCGGCGCGGGCCACGCAGGCCCGGACCAGGGCCGCCCCGGCGCCCCGGCCCTGCGCGGCCGGGTCGACCGCGAGCATGCGGAACTCGGCCTCGCCCGGTCCGGACAGTTCGGCGTACGGGGTGCCGGGCAGCACGAACGTCACCGCGCCCAGCACCGCACCGCTCACCTCGTCGACGGCGACCAGCACTTCACCGGTCCCCGCCCGGGCGGCCACGTCGGCCAGCACCGTGCCGTAACCGGTCTCGCCCTTGAGCTGACCGTCCGCCTCGTACGCCGCGACGGTCAGGCGGGCCACCGCCGGGTGGTCCGCCGGTTGCGCCCGGCGGACGACCAGACCGGTCAACCGATCACCGCGATCAGGTCACCGTCCTGCACGACGTCGCCCTCGTTGACCGCGATCTGCTGCACCACACCGTCGGACTCGGCGACGACCGGGATCTCCATCTTCATCGACTCCAGGATCACCAGCGTGTCCCCCTCGGACACGGTGTCCCCGGTCGACGCGACGACCTTCCACACGTTCGCCACCATCTCGGCGCGGATCTCCTCGGCCATCCTCGGCCCTCCCTCTCCACCGGTGTGCCTGCGAACGGTATCCAATCATGACCGGAGTCACGTTCCGAACCCCAGCTTCGCCCCCACCGGACCCCGACGGCCGGGGCCGGCACTAGCATCAGCGGGTCGGTTCCCGCAGCGCCGGTGGACCGGTACGCGACCTCGCCGCGCTCGCCGCGGCCGGACCGTGACCAGCACAAGGAGGCAGAGCATGGCGAAGAAGGCCCGCAAGAAGAAGGCCCGCAAGAAGAGCGGCGCGAACCACGGCAAGCGCCCCAACTCCTGATCGTCGACGGGTCAGCGCCCGAATGGATCAGCAGCGTGCCGCCGTTCGGCACGGG
>NZ_JBJZOG010000203.1:0-3358 GCF_047200535.1 Micromonospora mangrovicola
ACCGGGTTAGGGGACGGTGTTCGGCGGCGGAGACGCCGTGGCATGTCGCGGTCGGCCGCCGAGGGCGGTGACGGAGTGGGCGACCCGACGGCCCGCGCACCGCGTCGGCCCGCTGCTCAGCGGTCGGTCACCGGCTCAGCGGTCGTTCATGCCGGCGCGGCGGCGCAGCGCGGCCACGTCGGTCACCACGATCCGGCGCCCCTCGGTACGCAGCCAGCCCCGGCTGGCGAAGGAGCCGATCGCCTGGTTGACGCTCTGCCGGGAGCCGCCGGCCATCTCGGCGAGCTGGCTCTGGTTGAGCTCGATCGTGATCATCGGGGCCTGGCTCTCGCCGGCCAGCCGGACCAGCGTCTTGGCCACCCGGCCGGGCAGGTCGAGGAAGACGTGGTCGGCGTTCTGCTCGGTGAGCCGGCGGATCAGCCCGCCGAGCGAGCGCATCACCGCGTCGAGGATGCGCGGGTTGGAGTGCACCAGCTCCATGAACGCCGGGCGGGACAGCGCCAGCGCGGCGCAGTCCTCGATCGCCTCGGCGGACGCCGACCGGGTCGAGGCGTCCAGCAGTGAGACCTCGCCGAGCACGTCCGGCGGTCGGATCACCGAGAGCACGGCCCGTTCACCGGTCGGCGCGGTGCGGAACACCGCCACCGCGCCCCGGCGCAGCACGATCAGCGACTCGCCGGGGTCGTTCTCCACGAAGAGCAGCTGACCCTTGCGGTACGTGCGCGGCACGGCCGCGGCGATGACCCGTTGCCGCACCTCCGGCTCGAGCCCGGCGAACATCTCCACGCCCGTGAGCGCGTCACCCGGCTCCGGCAGGCGAACCTCCACGGCCCAACCCCTCCCCGGTCAAGGACCACAACTCGCACACCGGGTGAACCCGTCATCCCCCCGTACGAGGCATCGGAGCCGGTTCGGCGTCCGGTAGCGGTACACATCAGATCATGACGGTCTGGTCGCTTGCTGTACACCCCCGGAGACACTTCCGTGACCCGCCCGAGCTGCGGCGCGGCGTCGGTGACCTCGGCGGACGCCCCGCCGGAGGGCCGCTCGCGGCGGTGGGCCAGGATGGTGGGGATGGTCTACCGCTACTTCTACGACTGTGAGTTCATCGAGGACGGCCGGATCGTCGACCTGGTGTCGATCGGCGTCGTCGACGAGTACGGCCGCGAGTTCTACGCGGTCTCCACCGAGTTCGACGACTCCCGGGCCGTGCCCTGGGTGCGCCGCAACGTCCTCGACAAGCTCCCCTCGCCGGCCGACCGGGCCTGGCGGTCCCGGGCGCGGATCCGTGACGACCTATACGAGTTCCTGATGGCGCCGGTCCGGGACCGACCGGGGGAGCAGTTGGAGCTCTGGGCGTGGTACGCGGCGTACGACCACGTGGTGCTGGCCCAGCTGTGGGGCGCGATGCCGGCGCTGCCCCGGGAGATCCCGCGGTTCACCAAGGAGCTGCGCCAGCTCTGGGACGACCGGGGCCGGCCGCGGCTGCCCGACGCCGACGCGGACCGGCACGACGCCCTCGTCGACGCCCGGCACAACCTGGCCCGCTGGCGGGCCATGACGGAACGGTGACCTTCGCGCAGGTTTGACCGGTTCTGTCCCGGGCACGGTTCGCAGCGAACCGACCCGAGGGAGTGCCATGAGTGACGCGCCGACCACCGTCACGGACGCCCGCCGCCGGGTGACCGAGCTGGTTCGGGACGCTCGAATCTGCCTGTTGACCACCACGTCCGTGGACGGGCGGCTGGTCAGTCGGCCGATGGCGCTGCAGGACACGGAGTTCGACGGGGACCTCTGGTTCTTCACGTACGCGGACTCCGCCAAGGTCCGCCAGATCCGGGTGAATCCGGAGGTCAACGTCGGCTTTTCCGACCAGCGCCGGCACGCCTGGGTGTCGGTGGCCGGTACCGCGCAGGAGGGCTGGGACGCCGCCCGCGCCGAGCGGCTGTGGAGCCCGCTGCTGAGGCCCTGGTTCCCGGACGGGCCGGACACTTCCGGGCTCACGTTGATCAAGGTGCACGCCGGCTCGGCCGAGTACTGGGACGCGCCGGGCGGCGCGGCGGTCAACCTGCTCGGCGCCCGGGCGGCGGTGACCGGGCGGCCGCCGCGGGCGCGGGCGAACCACGAGGTCAGCTACTGACCGGTAGCCGGTCCGGCGGGCGGAAACGGGCCGGGGCGCGGTGTCGGCGGACACCCGCGGCGACTACAGTGCGCAGTGACGGCCCGCCCCGGGCCGGCAACGGCGCCGATTGTCTGATCTGACACATATCCTGGGGCTTATCCGGGCTTCACCTGATGCTCCAGGAGGATGAGCAGATCATGCGTATCGGCGTGCTCACCGGCGGCGGCGACTGCCCTGGTCTCAACGCGGTGATTCGGGCGGTGGTCCGCAAGGGCGTCGCCACCTACGGTCACGAGTTCGTGGGCTTCCGGGACGGCTGGAAGGGTCCGCTGGAGGGCCTGACCAAGCCGCTGGGTATCGCGGAGGTCCGTGGCATCCTGCCGCGCGGCGGCACCATCCTCGGCTCCTCCCGGACCAACCCGTTCAAGATCGACGGTGGGGTCGAGCGGATCAAGGAGAATCTCGCCGCCCAGGGCGTCGACGCGCTGATCGCGATCGGCGGCGAGGACACCCTCGGCGTCGCCACCAAGCTGCACGAGCTGGACGTCAAGGTCGTCGGCGTGCCGAAGACCATCGACAACGACCTGGGCGCCACCGACTACACCTTCGGCTTCGACACCGCGGTCAACATCGCCATGGAGGCGATCGACCGGCTGCACACCACCGCGGAGAGCCACCACCGCACCCTGGTCGTGGAGGTCATGGGCCGGCACGCCGGCTGGATCGCCCTGCACGCCGGCCTCGCCGGTGGCGCCAACGTGATCCTGCTGCCGGAGCGGCAGTTCGACGTCGACCAGGTCGCCGGCTACGTCGAGAAGCGCTTCCAGCACCAGTACGCCCCGATCGTCGTGGTCGCCGAGGGCGCCCAGCCGATGGAGGGCCAGATGGTCCTGCACAACCAGGAGCTCGACGCCTTCGGCCACGTCCGCCTCGGCGGCATCGGCCAGTGGCTCGCCGAGCAGCTGGAGGCGAAGACCGGCAAGGAGGCCCGCACCGTGGTGCTCGGCCACATCCAGCGCGGCGGCACCCCGACCGCGTTCGACCGGGTGCTCGCCACCCGCCTCGGCCTGCACGCGATCGACGCGGCGCACGAGGGCGACTGGGGCAAGATGGTCGCGATGAAGAGCACGGACATCATCCGGGTCCCCCTCGCCGAGGCCACCCGGGAGCTGAAGACCGTGCCGCTGGAGCGGTACGCCGAGGCCGAGGTCTTCTTCGGTAGCTGATCGACGGCCG
>NZ_JBJZOG010000204.1:0-3330 GCF_047200535.1 Micromonospora mangrovicola
TGTAGCCGTCACCTATGAGGTCGCCGTACTCGTCGATCCAGTGCAGGGCCGCCCGCGCGGATGGTTCGACGAGCCGCACCGTGGCGGCGTCCCCGGTCCACCGCTCGTACTCGTCGAGCAGCACCACATAGAGCGGGGTGGCGTCGGCGCTGCCGAAGTACGGCGAGTGCGGCTGCTCCTCGAACCCGGTGGTCTCCCCGTACCGCAGCTCGTGGAGGATCTTCCCCGGCTCCTCCTCACGGAAGTCGTCGAAGACGACGCCCTGCAACAGCGCGAGCAGGCGCAGCGTCGTGGCCGCCAGGTCGGGCGCGAAGGGGAGCGCCTGCAGGCTGGTGAAGATGCTGTCCCGACCGAAGATGGCCATGAACCACGGCAGCCCGGCGGCGGGCAGCGCGTGTCCGCCACTGGTCAACGGCGTGAAACGCAGTGCGGCGAGATCAGCCAGGCTGCGCCGGTAGGTCATCGCCAGCGTCGCAGAGTCGCAGGCCAGGCGGGGCGCCTCCGCGAGCCACCGGTCCAGGTCCTCGCGCATCTGCAGTCTGGCCCGCCCGGGCCTGCCCTGCAGGGTCTCCCGGAGATCGCGTCCGTCCACCCCCAGGGTCTGCACGTGCACGTCGGTGACCCACCGGCCGTGCGGTGCGAGGTGCACGTCGTACGTCATCCCCTGTTCGTCGATCCGGGCCACCTGGGTGGAGGAGACCAGCGTCTCCCGGCGGAACGTCTCGCGCTGATAGCCGAGACGCAGGCTCCCGTCCTCGATCCGGGCGTAGTACGTGCCCGTCTTGTGGTGCACGTCCTTGATCTCGAAGAGGTCGGCGAAATCGCTCTCGATGTCGATCCGGATCCGCAGGTCGACCGGTTCGGGTTCGTGATTGATCACCGTCAGCCGCTCGGTGAAGCTGCCGCCGATCGAGCGTTCCCGGATGGCCGAGACGCTGATGTCGACCAGTGGCGTCGGGACGGTGGGGACGACGAAGAACCGGCTCTCGAAGTATTCGACCTCCTCGACGTTGAGCGCGTTGACCCGTTCGCCGTTGATGGACAGGATCCATTTCGACAGGAATCGGGTGTCGAACGAGAAGAGGCCGGTCGGGATGGCGGGGGACGCGTCGATGTCGCCGCTCTCCTCGCTGACCACGAAGGTGTTGCCGTCCAGCAGCCGGACGAGACCGTCGCTCATGCCGGTCGTCTCCGCTCGCGGACGAACTCGCGTGGATGGTGCGCGCCCGGTGGCCCCGGCATCAGCCGTTGGATGAAACGGGCCAGCCGCACATCACCGTCGGCCTTGAGTTCGTTGCGGACCCAGGCCGCGTAGATGTGTGACCTTCCGGTGACGATTCGATCGAAGGTCGATCTGTGGCCTGTGATGACGCAGTCGGCCGCACCCTTCCCGCGCGAGACGCGGACGTCGCCGCGTGTGATCATCAGGAGCCACCGATCGACCTCATGATCGTGTTCGAGGTCGAAGCGGATGCTGCCGCTGGCCTCCTCGAGGAGGCGCTCGTGGCCGCGACGGCCGAGCGCCTCGAAGAAGTTCGCGGTGGGACTGGACATGAGCCTCCCCTCCGGTCGGTCCCGACCCCGGACGGTCACCACCTCACCATGGCGGGGACCGGGCCGCCCACGCATCACCCACATCGGGTGAACTCCGGCCGCCCGCCGCGGCCGCCCGCACATCTCATCCCTTGCGGGTGATGCCAGCACACCGCGATCCGGGTGATGCTGCCTCGTGGCCGGCGGATTCCACTGGGAGGGGGTGCCATGTCGGAGACGACCCGGAAGTTCTTCGACGCGCTCGAACGCCACGGCCACGAGCGGCTGCTGAAGAAGACGAACGGCACCATACGGTTCGACCTGGCCCGCGACCACGAGGTCGACCACTGGTTCGTGGAGATACGTGGTGGCGCCGTCCGGGTGTCACGGAGTGACGCCGACGCGGACGCCGACGCCGTCGTCCGTGCCGACGGCGCCTTCTTCGACAGCATGGTCCGTGGCGAGGCCAAACCACTCCCGGCCTGGCTGCGCAACGAGATAACCAGCGAAGGGAAATTCCGGCTCATCGTGCTGCTGGAGCGGCTCTTCGCGCCTCCGCCCGGCGCGCGACATCCGCGGGCCATGGCCCGGGACCATGGGGGGCGCAGATGAAGGCGGACCTGATCAGGATCCTCGACGGCAACATCTTCGTGTTGAGCGACGGCAGTGGCGACATCGAGGCCACACCGACCGTCCCGTGCGGGTTCTTCTCGTTCGACACCCGATTCCTGTCGCTGTGGCGGCTGACCGTCAACGGCGAACGGGTGAGCGCGCTGGCCAGGGACGACGCGTCCTACTTCGAGGTGCGCTTCTTCCTGGTGCCGGGCGCGCCCACCCACTACGTCGACGCCAAGGTGTCGATCATCCGGGAGCGGTCGGTGGCCGGTAGCTTCGAGGAGTACCTGACGGTGCTCAACCACTCGGGTGAAGCGGTCGATCTGACGGTCCGCGTGGACGCGGACTGCGACTTCATCCCGCTGCTCGTCGTCGGGCACGGGCGTACCCCGCCCGGCCGGCTGTACAAGCGCGTCGAGAACGGGCGGCTGTATCTGGGCTACCGGCGGGACAAGTTCTGGCGGGAGACGGTCATCTCCACGACCGAGCCGGCGCAGGTCGACGAGCAGGGGCTGACGTTCCGCATCCGAGTCGCGCCGCACGGGAAGTGGACCACCCGGCTGCACGTCCGAGGAATGGTTCGTCGCCCGGACGGTGAGGACGTTCGAGCGCACGTCCATCCCGGCCGCCACCGGCGCAACAGGTCACGGATCCAGTCGGACCTCGCGCAGTGGCTCGGCAAGGCCCCGCAGCTGATCTGCGAGTGGAAACCGCTGGAGCGGGCATACCAGCGCTGCATGGTCGACCTGGCCGCCCTGCGGTACTCGCCGCTGACCCTGCCGACCGAGGCGATGCCCGCGGCGGGACTTCCCTGGAACGCGACCCTCACCGGCCGCGACCCCATCCTCACCAGCCTGCAGGCGTTGCCGTTCGCGCCGGAACTCGCCACCGCGACGCTGCGCATGCTCGGCATCGATCAGGGCACCGAGTTGGACGACTTCCGGGACGAGGAGCCGGGCAAGATCCTCCGCGAGTTCCGCTACGGTGAGCTTCCCGCGTTCGAGGAGCGTCCGCAGGCGCCGTATTTCGGTGCCGCTGACGCCACCCCGCTCTATGTGGTCCTGCTCGACGAGTACGAGCGGTGGACGGGGGATGCCGCCACGGTGCGGGAGTTCGAGGAGGAGGCGCGGGCGGCCCTGCACTGGATCGACGAGTACGGCGACATCATGGGTGACGGCTACG
>NZ_JBJZOG010000205.1:0-3054 GCF_047200535.1 Micromonospora mangrovicola
GCGGCCGGCTGTGGGGACCGGGGGGGTGTGGGGGGGGGGGGAGGCCGGGTTGGGGGTGGGGGGGGTGGGGGTGCCCCCCCCCCCCCGCCGGACCACCGAGCGGGCCACCGACCACCCGATCCGACCGGCGTGAAACCGTCCGCTACCGTGACACCGCCTGCTCACGTACGACTGCCGGAGGACCCGTGCCGCTGCTCTACACCATCGGCAAGCTCACCGTGGCGCCCGCGCTCCGGTTGGCCTTCCGTCCGCACGTGGAGGGGTTGGAGCACATCCCGGCGACCGGCGGCGCGATCTTCGCAGGCAACCACCTCTCCGTCGCCGACGAGCTGCTCCTCGGCACCGTGGTGCCGCGGCACCTGGCCTTCTGGGCCAAGTCGGAGTACTTCAAGGGCACCGGCGTGAAGGGTGCGTTCTCCAAGTTCGTGCTCACCGGGTTGGGCGCCATCCCGGTGGAGCGGGCCGGCGGGCGGGCGGCGCTGTCCGCGTTCGACGCGGCCATTCCCGTGCTCAAGGCCGGTGACCTGGTCGCCGTCTACCCGGAGGGGACCCGTTCCCCGGACGGGCGGCTCTACCGCGGGCGCACCGGCGCGGCGCGGCTGGCGGTGGCGGCCGGCGTGCCGCTCATCCCGGTCGGCGTGACCGGCACCGACAAGGCGCAGCCGATCGGTACGCGGGTGCCCCGGCCCGGTCGGGCGGAGATCGGTATCCGGTTCGGCAAGCCGCTGGACTTCACCGGCCGGTCCGACGACCGGACCTCGTTGCGCGAGATGACCGACGAGCTGATGGCCGAGATCCAGAAGCTGACCGGCCAGGAGTACGTGCCGCGCTACGCCCCGAAGCGCGTCGAGCCCACCGTCGACCCGACCGCCTGAGCAGACCGGTGGGCCGGCCTGCCGCCGGGGTCACGGTGGATCGCTGCCCCGCTGCTTCTCCTGGGCGATCACGGCGTCCAGGTCACTGAGCCGTTCCAGCTGCTTCATCGTGCGGGCCATCCGGGCGTTCGACGGGATCCGGCTGCGGTTGCCGGCAAGGAACGCCCAGTAGCCGGCCGTGAACGGGCAGGCACCGTCGCCGAGGCGCTTGCGCGGGTCGTACCGGCAGCCGCCGCAGTAGTCGCTCATCCGGTTGATGTACGCGCCGCCCGAGACGTACGGCTTTGTGGTCATCCGGCCCAGGTCGGCGTACTGGCTCATGCCGACCACGTTGCCGGTCATCACCCACTCGTAGCCGTCCACGAAGCGGGTCCGGAACCACTCGACCAGCTCGGCCGGTCGCCAGCCCCGCTGCAGCGCGTAGTTGCCGAGCACCATCAGCCGGGGGATGTGGTGCGTCCACGCCCGGTCCCGGACGCCGGCGAGCACGTCGGAGAGGCAGTGCGCGTCGACGGCGTCCGCGTCCAGGTCGTTCCACCAGTCCGGCACCGACCGCCGCGCGCGCAGCTCGTTGCTGGTGCGCCAGGACGGCTCGAAGTACCAGTAGCTGTGCCAGATGTAGTCCCGCCAGCCCATCACCTGGCGGATGAAGCCCTCCACGCTGGCCAGCGGCGCCCCCTGCTTCCGGTACGCCTGCTCGGCGCCCCGGACCGCCTCCATCGGGTCCAGCAGGCCCAGGTTGAACGCGGCGGAGAGCATGCTGTGCGCCAGCCACGGGTCGGTGGAGAGCATCGCGTCCTCGTACGGGCCGAACGCGGCCAGCCGGTGCCGGAGGAAGTGCCGCAGCCGCGCCTTGGCCTCCTTGACCGTGGCGGGGAAGCGGCGGGGACCGTCCCGACCGGCGAACCGGATGCCCTGCCGCTCCCAGCGGTCCAGGTCGGCCCGGACCTCCGCGTCGATGTCGTTCTCCTTCGGCATCGGCGCGGGCGGCACGTCGAGCTTCCCGTCCTTCGGCGGTGGCTCCCGGTTCTCGGTGTCGTAGCTCCACCGGCCGCCCGCCGGGTCGCGGCCGTCCAGGAGAACCCCGTGGTGCTCCCGGGCGAACCGGTAGAAGGGCTCCATCCGCAGCGCACCCCGGCGACCGTCGGCCCAGTCGGCGAAGTCCGTCAGGCTGGTCACGTACCCCCGGGCCGGCAGCACGGTGACCCGGTCCAGGTCGCGGACGAAGGCCAGGGCGGCGCGTGAGGTCGGGTGACAGACCTCGAGCGGCTCGCGGACCTTCCGCAACGCCTGCCCGTACGTCTCGGCTCGGAGGAAGATCGCCTGGTCGCCCAGTTCGGCGGCGCGGTGGCGGAGCGCGGACAGGATCAGGTGGGCCTTCTGCCGGTGGTAGACACGGCGTCGGAAGACCGCCTTCGACTCGATCAGCAGGACCGGTTGCTTCCGGTCGTCGAGGAAGTGCGGCCCCAGTTGATCGGCGAAGAGCCAACGCCGCGACATGTCCCGATTCTCCCCCGAAACGCCCAAAGTGCGGGGGAGGGACACAGAAGCTTTACGTGTTTGATATGTGACTTAACGTCACTGTCAGGATTGTTTCGGGGTCACCACCTGGCTGCGCAACTGGTCCAGCAGGCGGGCGCTGTCGTCGACGGAGAGCCGGCTGAAGACCCCGGTGGTCAGGCTGCCGTGGTCGACCGAGGTGCAAACCACCACCGCATCGCCGTCCGTCCGGCCCACCGCGCACCGCTCGTAGCGGCCCCGCACGCCGGTCTCCACCGGGACGACCTCGCCCAGCGAGTACCGGTCCCTGAGGCGGGCGATCTCGGCGTCGGCGTCCGATTCCGGGGTAAGGCGGATACCCGTGCCGCCGAAGAGAGCCACCCGCTTGCCGTCGCTCGTGCCGTAGATCCCGGCGAAGGTGTCCTCGGCGAGCAGGTGGGACTGGCGCACCTCGGACTTCAGCTGCTCGGCGGCGGCCTGGCTGCGCTCGTCGTCCCGCAGTCGCAGGTCCCTGATCTGGTCGGGGAGCGCCGCGCTGGCCGGGTACTGGCTGGAGAGTGGCTGGGCCCACCAGAGCGGGACGCCGCAGCAGCAGGCGACCGTCAGCAGCAGCATCCAGGGCCAGCGACGTCGGCGGCGGACCGGGACGGCCACGTACCCCTTCGGGGGTCGCCACCCG
>NZ_JBJZOG010000206.1:0-2967 GCF_047200535.1 Micromonospora mangrovicola
AGCCGGACCAGGGTGCCGGGGGTGAGCCGGGCCGGCGGATCGGCGTGCACGTCGAAGAGGACCAGGTCGGTCCGCCCGACCAGCAGCCAGCCGCCGGGGGAGGCGGTCGGGTAGATCCCGGCGTACGGGCCGGCCAGGGCGACCGACCCGGCCGGCACCCGGGTACGCGGGGTGGCGAGCCGGGGCACGGCCAGCTCCGCCGGCAGCCCGGTCAGGTAGGCGAACCCCGGCGCGAACCCGCAGAACGCCACCCGGAAGACGGTACGCCGCAGCCGCTCCACCACCGTCGGGACGTCGACGCCCCAGTGCCCGGCCACGGCGGGCAGATCCTCCCCGTCGTACACGGTGGGCACCTCGACCTCGGCGGTGGTGGCCGGGCCGGCGTCGCCGCACGGGGTCCAGCGGGCGATCCGGGCGGCCACCTGTTCCGGGTCCGGTACCCCGTCGAGCAGCACGGTGGCCGCGGCCGGGACGATCTCGACGGCGCTCAGCTCGCCGGCGTCCCGGCGGCGGCAGAGTTCGGCGCGCCACGCCTGCACCTGGTCGGCGTCGTCGCAGTCGAGCAGCAGGGCGTGCGTGCCGACGGGCCGGATCCACATCCCGCCATACTGGCGGATCGAGGCGCCCGCCAGGGTCGTCCGACCGGTCGGCGGCGTGACCGGCCACACTACTTGCAAGTAACCTACGGTGTCGTAGCCTATTGGCGTGACCACCTCCGCTCCGCTTCGGCTCAAGCCGGTCGACATCGGTAAACCCCGGATGCGCGGCTGGCTGCACACCTACGCGTTCTTCGTCGCGCTCGTCTGCGGCATCGTGCTCTGCTCGATCGCGGCCGCCCGGCCCGGCTGGGCACCCCTGATCAGCTGCCTGATCTACAGCCTGACCGTGTGCGGTCTCTTCGGCACCAGCGCCCTCTACCACCGCCGGGTCTGGTCGGAGCGGGGCTACCAGATCATGCGCCGGATGGACCATTCGATGATCTTCGTGTTCATCGCCGGCACCTACACCCCGTTCAGCGCGCTGCTGCTCGGGCCGCGGCCGGCCGAGCTGATGCTCGGCCTGGTCTGGGGCGGAGCGCTGGCCGGGGTGGCGCTGAAGCTGATCTGGCCGCACGCCCCGCGCTGGGTCTCCGCGCCGCTCTACCTGGCGCTCGGCTGGGTCGCGGTGGCAATGCTGCCGGAGATCCTGCACGCCGGCGGGGTGACCGCCCTGGTGCTGCTGATCGTCGGCGGCGCGATCTACAGCGTCGGTGCGGTCTTCTACGCGCTGCGCAAGCCGAACCCGTGGCCGACCGTCTTCGGTCACCACGAGTTCTTCCACGCCTGCACCCTGATCGCGGCGATCTGCCACCACATCGCGATCTACTTCGCGCTCTTCGCCTGACGGGTCCGGAAACGAGTTCGAGGGCCCCGCGCCGTCGCGGGGCCCTCGATGTCTACGGGGATGGGATCAGGCCGGGTATCCCGGGCGGCGCACCTCGCGGTACTCCTCGCGCACGACGCGGTCGTCCTCCACCGGCACGGTCGGCTGGGCGACGACCCGCTCGCGCACCGGAGTGGCGACGACCGCCCGGCGGCGGGTGCTCCAGAAGTACATCGTGATGAGCAGGCCGACGACGCCGACGAGCATGAGCACCCAGCCCACGACGTTCAGGTCGAGCCATCCCAGGTTGGCGTCGATGGCGAACGCGAAGATCGCGCCCAGCGCGATGAGGAAGATGCTGGCACCGATGCCCATGACGTCGCCTCCTTGGCCTTCTGCTGGCGTTTCCTCCCGCCGCGGCCATGGATGAGGTAGCGGCATCCATCGACTTACCCAGGCGCTCAGATCGCCAATCAGGCAAGCTGTCCGCATGACGGACGGCAGGAACCAGGAGCGGACGTTGGTGCTGCTCCGGCACGCCAAGGCCGAACAGTCCCGGGAGGCACCGGACGCCGAGCGCCCGTTGACCCGGCGCGGGCACGCCGACGCGGCCGCGGCCGGCGCCTGGCTGGCCCGGCACACCCTCCTCCCCGACGTGGTGCTCTGCTCGACCGCCCTGCGCACCCGGCAGACCTGGCACGGGGTGGCGCTGGGCATGACGGGATCCCCGCCGGAGGGGGGACCGACGGGGCCGTCACCGGTGGTGCGCTACGAGCAGGGCGCGTACGAGGCGCGACCGGAGGAGTTGCTGGAGCTGGTACGGGCGGTCGCCCCGGAGGCCGGCACGGTGCTGCTGGTCGCCCACAACCCGGGCATCTCGCTGCTTTCGGCGCTGCTCGATCCGCAGCGGGCGGATCCGGACGGGCTGCGGACCACCGACCTGGTGGTGCACCGCCCGACCACCCGGTGGGCGACGCTGGCGCCCGGCGGCGCGCCGCTCACCGCCCGGCACATCGCGCGGGGCTGACCCGGCGGGCCGTCCGACCCGGCGCGAGAGGACCGCCGGGACGGACCGGGGCCGCGCGCCACGGCGTCAGGTCGGCCCCGTCAGGACGGCGGGGCGGTGGGCGGCGGCGGATCGGGCGGCGGGGGCATCATCGCGGTCGGATGGGAGAGCCGGTTCTCCTCCACGATCAGCGTTCGTGCCCGCTTGCGCCGATCCTGCCAGAACCAGAGCGTGGTGAGCAGGACGGCCAGTCCGGCCAGGATGAACACCCAGCCGACCGCACGCAGGTCGATCCACCAGACGTTGGCCCGGATGGCGAAGGTCATGATCGCGCCGAGCGCGATGAGAAAGATGGCGCTGCCAATGCCCATGTGCGCTGCACTCCCCCGTGCGTTGGCCGTTGGGCGTGCCCTGTCGTGGTCCGCGACGGTTACCCGTCAGGCGGCCGGCCTACCCGGCGCTCCCGGCCAATTCCGCGAACCTCGCACCACCGACCGGCACATTGCGGTATCGGACTCTCCGGACGCGGTGACAACTTCGGCGAAGTCGTGCGGAACCGCGGGCGGGAGGGGCGCACCCACCGGTCCGGTACGGACGAC
>NZ_JBJZOG010000207.1:0-2926 GCF_047200535.1 Micromonospora mangrovicola
GGGCCACCCGGACCCATCGGACCGGGGCCACCCGGACCCATCGGGCCGGGGCCGCCAGGGCCACGCGGCGGCTCGTAGTTCACTCGCCGGCCCTCGTATCCGCCAGCGGCGAAGGCGCCGGTGGGCTCGTCGTAACGGCTGCCGTAGCGGTCGGCGGGCGGGCCGGGCATCTGCCGGGGCGGCAGCGGGGGCTGCGGCACCGGCGAGAGGCCGCGGTCCTCCCGCATCGGCGGACCGAGCCGGTCCGCCATCCGAGGGTCGCCGCCCCGGCCGCCGGACGGGCCGCCGCGCTCCTCCAGCTCGGCCAGTTGCCGCTCGACCCGGTCGAGGTGCAGGTCGACCTGCCACTCGTCGTAGCCGTTGAACCGGACCCGGAAGACAACGTCGTGGACCTCCTGGGAGGCCACGGGCGCGCCCACCGGCTGGCCGGCGAGTGTCGCCTCCACCCGGTCCAGGAAGGCGTCCACCTCGTCGACCTTGTATCCCCGGCGAAGCGCCTTTCGCCGGAAACGCTGACCCTGACTCGCCACTATGTCTCCTGGTCTCGTACCGCTACGCCGTCGCGGTGCGTGGGTCGATGTCCCTGTCCTCGGCGGCGGCCAGCTGCCCACACGCGCCGTCGATCTCGCGTCCCCGGGTGTCCCGCACCGTGGTCGACACCCCAGCGTCGCGCAACCGCCGGACGAACTCCCGCTCGACCGGTTTCGGGCTGGCGTCCCAGCGGCTGCCCGGAGTCGGGTTGAGCGGGATGAGGTTCACGTGGGCCAGCTTGCCGGCCAGCAGCCGCCCGAGCAGATCGGCTCTCCACGGCTGGTCGTTCACGTCCTTGATCATCGCGTACTCGATCGACACGCGACGCCCCGTCGTGGCCGCGTAGTCCCATGCCGCGTCCAGCACCTCGGACACCTTCCAGCGCTGGTTGACCGGGACGAGTTCGTCGCGCAGCTCATCATCGGGGGCATGCAGCGACAACGCAAGGGTCACGGAGAGGTCTTCGCTGGCCAGTCGGCGGATGGCCGGGACCAGGCCGACTGTGGAAACGGTGATGTGCCGCTGGGACAGGCCGAGCCCCTCCGGAGCCGGCGCGACCAGCCGGCGGATCGCCGCCACCACCCGCGAGTAGTTGGCCAGCGGCTCGCCCATGCCCATGAAGACGACGTGCGACAGGCGGGGCGGCGAGCCGGCGACCGCACCCGAGGCGGCCACCCCGGCGAGGTAGACCGCCTGGTCGACGATCTCCGCCGTGGAGAGGTTACGGGTCAGCCCGGCCTGGCCGGTGGCACAGAACGGGCAGGCCATGCCGCAGCCGGCCTGGCTGGAGATGCAGACGGTCACCCGGTCCGGGTAGCCCATCAGCACGCTCTCCACCAGCGAGCCGTCGTGCAGCCGCCAGAGCGCCTTACGGGTGGCGCCGCCGTCGCACGCCAGCTCGCGTACCGGGGTGAGCAGGGTGGGTAACAGCGTCCCGGCCAGCCGCTCGCGGGTGGCCGCCGGCAGGTCCGTCATCTGCCCCGGATCGCGCACCAGGCGGCCGAAGTAGTGGTTGGAGACCTGCTTGGCGCGGAACCCCGGCTCGCCCAGCTCGGTGACGAGCGCCTGCCGACCCGGCAGGTCCAGGTCGGCAAGGTGACGGGGCGGCATCGCGGGCCGGCGGCCGCGGGCGTCGGGGTCCACGGGGGTCAGGGGGAGGCTCGTCATGGCGCGTCCAGTCTGACACGCCGTGGGCGGGACGCACCCGGCCGTAGGTGCCGAATCGGCCCCGACCGGCCGGCGGATGCGCGCCCACCCACGTGATTCATCCCTCAGCCCGCCACCGGGACGAAGACCGCGAGCAGCAGGTACGCCGCCGGCACCGCGAAGAGGATCGAGTCGAGCCGGTCCATCAGGCCGCCGTGTCCGGGCAGCAGGTTGCTCATGTCCTTCACCCCGAGGTCCCGCTTGATCATCGACTCGGCGAGGTCGCCGAGGACGGCGGAGCAGGAGATCGCCACCCCGAACAGCGCGCCCCACCAGGGGGCCACGTCGAGGAGCAGCCAGAGCAGCAGGGCGCTGCCGGCCCCCGCCGCGGTCACCGACCCGGCGAAACCCTCCCAGGACTTCTTCGGGCTGATCGTGGGGGCCATCGGATGCTTGCCGAAGGCGACGCCGGCCGCGTACCCACCGGTGTCGGAGAGCACCACGGCGACCAGGGTGACCAGCACCCGCAGGTGTCCGTCGCCGGGCGCGGCGGCCAGCATCGCCGCGAAGCCGCCGAGGAAGGGCACGTAGACGGCGATCAGGGTGGCCGCCGTGAGGTCGCGCTGATAGTTGCCCGGGCCGTCGCCGAGCCGCCAGATCATCGTGCCGAGCACGGTGACCAGCAGGCCGAGACTCAGCGCGTCCGGGCCGGCGAACCAGCCCAGCCCCACGGTGATCACGCCACCGGCGATCAACGGCACCAGCGGCGGGTGGGCGCCGCTGCGGCGGACCGCACGGGCCATCTCCCACACCCCGATGGCCACCGCGGCGGCGATCACGGCCAGGAAGGCCGGCAGGTAGAGGAAGAGCGGCACGACGATCGCCGCGCCGAGGGCCACGCCGACGCCGATCGCGGCCGGCAGGTTGCGGCCCGCCCGTCCCGCGGCCGGCTGGCTGGTCGGCGGCCGGTCCGCGCTCGCCCGCCGTCGACCGCGCGGGCGACGCCCGGCCGGCGGCTCCGGCTCCGGCTCGTCCCGGAGCGCCGCGAGCTGGGCGGTCGGTTCGTCCCGCACCGGGGCGATCTGAGCGGTCGGGTACTCGTCGTCCGGCCTGCCGGGACGGCCGCCGCGCGGATCCACCTCGCGCCCACGCCCGCGGGGGTCGTAACCCCGCTCGCGCGGGTCCGGCTCGTAACCCCGCGCGCGCGGGTCCGGCTCGTAACCCCGCTCGCGCGGGTCCGGCTCGTAAC
>NZ_JBJZOG010000208.1:0-2847 GCF_047200535.1 Micromonospora mangrovicola
CCGATGGTCCAGGTGTCGCCGCTGGCGAGGAGTCCGGCGAGTTGTTGTTCGGGGGTTTCCTGGAGGTTTGTTTTGGCGGTGGTGACCTGTTCCTGTACGGCGGTGTCGTAGGTGGGTCGGGTGGTGTTGCGGAGTACGCCGATGGGGGTGTTGCGCAGGTCGGGGCCGGGTAGGCGGGTCAGGGCGAAGGCGTAGGCGGGGTCGGTTACGTCTGCGTCATGAACGACGATGTCCTGGGTGGGGGTGGCGGCCGTCTCGCGGACTTCGAGGCCGAATCCGCCGGGTGGGTGGACGACGCAGAATTGTCCGTCCTTGCCGAAGGTGATGGGTTGGCCGTGTTCGAGGCGGATGAGGTAGTCGTCGCGGGTGGTGGGTTCTTTGAGTTGGTCGAAGGCGCCGTCGTTGAAGATGTTGCAGTTTTGGTAGATCTCGATGAGGGCGGAGCCTTGGTGGGTGGCGGCGGCTCGTAGCACGGATTGGAGGTGTTTGCGGTCGGAGTCGATGGTGCGGGCGACGAAGGTGGCTTCGGCGCCGAGGGCGAGGGACAGGGGGTTGAACGGGGCGTCGGCGGAGCCGACGGGGGTGGATTTGGTGATCTTCCCGATTTCCGAGGTGGGTGAGTACTGGCCTTTGGTCAGGCCGTAGATGCGGTTGTTGAACAGCAGGATTTTGAGGTTGACGTTGCGGCGCAGGGCGTGGATGAGGTGGTTGCCGCCGATGGACAGGGCGTCGCCGTCGCCGGTGACGACCCAGACGGACAGGTCGGGGCGGGTGACGGACAGGCCGGTGGCGATGGCGGGGGCGCGGCCGTGGATGGAGTGCATGCCGTAGGTGTTCATGTAGTAGGGGAATCGGGAGGAGCAGCCGATGCCGGAGATGAACACGATGTTCTCGCGGGGGATGCCGAGTTCGGGCATGAACTGTTGGACGGCGGCGAGGATGGCGTAGTCACCGCAGCCGGGGCACCAGCGGACTTCCTGGTCGGACTTGAAGTCTTTCGCGGTGAGCTTGACCGGGACGGGGTTAGACATTCTTGCAGACCTCTTCCAGCATCGTCTCCAGCTCGGCGGCGGTGAACGGCAGGCCGCGGACCTGGTTGTAGCCGATCGCGTCGACCAGGTAGCGGGCGCGGATGACGTGGGCGAGTTGGCCGAGGTTCATCTCCGGGATGACGACCTTGTCGTAGGAGGCCAGCACGTCGCCGAGGTTGGCGGGCATCGGTGCCAGGTGCCGCAGGTGCGCCTGGGCGATGCGCAGGCCGCGGTGGCGCAGGCCCCGGCAGGCCGCGCCGATCGGCCCGTAGGTGGAGCCCCAGCCGAGTACCAGCACCTTCGCGTCGCCGTCGGGGTCGTCGAGTTCGACATCCGGTACCGGGATGGTCTCGATGCGGGCGGCGCGGGTGCGGACCATGAAGTCGTGGTTGGCCGGGTCGTAGGAGATGTCGCCGGTCTTGTCGGCCTTCTCCAACCCGCCGATGCGGTGTTCCAGGCCGGGGGTGCCCGGGATCGCCCACGGCCGGGCCAGCGTGGCCGGGTCCCGTAGATACGGCAGGAAGGTGACGCCGTCCTCACCGTTGGCGGCGGTAGCGAAGTCGACCCGCAGATCCGGCAACGACTCCACCTCGGGCAGCAGCCACGGCTCGGAGCCGTTGGCCACGTAGTTGTCCGACAGCAGGATCACCGGCGTGCGATACGTCAACGCGATCCGGGCGGCCTCCAGGGCGGCGTGGAAACAGTCCGCCGGGGATTTCGGCGCGATCACCGCCACCGGCGCCTCACCGTGGCGACCGAACAGCGCCATGTTCAGGTCGGCCTGCTCGGTCTTGGTCGGCATGCCGGTGGACGGACCCGCCCGCTGCACGTCCACGACCACCAGGGGAAGTTCGAGGGCCACCGCCAAAGAGATCGTCTCACTCTTCAACGCCACACCCGGACCGCTGGTCGTGGTCACCCCCAACGACCCGCCGTAGGAGGCGCCCAACGCCGCGCCGACCGCGGCGATCTCGTCCTCGGCCTGCATCGTGACCACACCGAACCGCTTGTGCTTGGACAACTCGTGCAGAATGTCCGACGCCGGCGTGATCGGATACGCCCCCAGAAACACCGGCAGCCCCGACCGCACCCCGGCCGCGACCAGACCCAACGACAACGCGGCGTTACCGGTGATGTTGCGGTAGGTGCCCGGCGCCATCCGCGCCGGCTTCACCTCGTACCGCACCGAGAAATCCTCGGTCGTCTCCCCGAAATTCCACCCCGCCCGGAACGCCGCCACGTTCGCCGCCACCAACTCCGGACGGGCGGCGAACTTACGCTCCAAGAACCGCAACGTCGACTCGAACGGCCGCGAATACATCCACGACAACAACCCCAGCGCGAACATGTTCTTCGCCCGCTCGGCGTCCTTCTTCGACACGTCGTGCTCGGCCAGCGCACCAATCGTCATCGACGTCAACGCCACCGGATGCACCACGTACCCGTCCAGCGAGCCGTCCTCCAACGGACTGACCTGATAGCCCACCTTCGCCAGATTCCGCCGGGTGAACTCATCAGTGTTCACAATGATGTCCGCACCCCGCGGCAAATCCGCCACATTCGCCTTCAACGCCGCCGGGTTCATCGCCACCAACACATTCGGCGCATCCCCCGGCGTCAAAATATCGTAATCAGCGAAATGCACCTGAAACGACGACACCCCCGGCAAGGTCCCCGCAGGAGCCCGAATCTCCGCCGGAAAATTCGGCAACGTCGAAATATCATTACCCAACTGCGCCGTCTCCGACGTGAACCGATCACCCGTAAGCTGCATCCCGTCGCCCGAGTCACCGGCAAACCGGATCACCACCCGGTC
>NZ_JBJZOG010000209.1:0-2696 GCF_047200535.1 Micromonospora mangrovicola
ATCGAGCGCTACCGACCACGACAAGCCCTCGCGACGATCCCACGTCCGATCGCCTGCGGACGTCGACCCCTTCGGGACCAGGTCATTGTGCTCCTGGGCCATCGGGTCACGCCCCCTGATCGGCCTCGGTAGGCTACGGCCGTGCGATTCTTGGTGACCGGAGGCGCTGGCTACATCGGATCCACCGTGACGACGCTGTTGGTCGAGGACGGTCACGACGTCACCGTGCTCGACGACTTGTCCTCCGGGCACGGGTCGGCCGTCCCGGACGGTGTCACGTTCGTGCGGGGCAGCGTGCAGGACACGGCCGAGGAGGTTCTGGCGGCCCGGTCGTATGACGGTGTGCTGCACTTCGCCGGCTCCATCCAGGTGGCCGAGAGCGTCGCCGAGCCGGAGAAGTACTGGAACAACAACGTGGCGGCCACCATCAAACTGCTGGAGGCGATGCACCGGCACGGCGTACCCCGGCTGGTCTTCTCCTCCACCGGCACCGTCTACGGCGACACCACGCAACTGCCGATCACCGAGTCGGAGCCGATCGCCCCGCTCAACCCGTACGCCGCGACCAAAGCCGCAGTCGACACGATGCTGACCGGGTACGCGGCCGCTCGGGACGTGGCCGCCACCTCGCTGCGCTACTTCAACGCCTCAGGTGCGTTGCTGCGACCACACGGCAAGTCGTGCGGCGAACGCCACGACCCCGAGTCACACCTGATCCCCCTCGTCCTCGAGGTGGCCGCCGGCGAACGCGAGTTCCTGTCGTTGTACGGCGACGACTACGACACCACCGACGGCACCTGCGTTCGCGACTACATCCATGTCGCCGACCTTGCCAGCGCACACCTGCTGGCGCTGGCCAGGACGCGCCCCGGTGAACATCGCGTCTACAACCTCGGCAACGGTCTCGGCTACTCGAACCTGCAGGTCGTCCAGGCAGTACGCGACGTCACCGGCCATCCCGTTCCGGTCAAGCTCGCACCCCGACGACCCGGCGACATCGTCACCCAGGTCGCGTCATCCGCCAAAGCGATGACCGAACTGGGCTGGCGCCCGACGCGCCCCGACCTGCGCGACATCGTGGCCGACGCCTGGGCGTTCCGCTCGTAGTCGCTTGGTCCCGGCGGTCAGGGGCGCGCCGGGTATTGAAGCGCGGTGAGCAGCTGACTGTGCAAGTTGGCGTTGGAGTACAGGCCACCGCCTTGATCGCCCGCTTGTCCTCCGGTTCGATCGGTGAAACGGCCGCCCGCTTCCTCGACGAGAAGAATCCATGGCGCGTGATCCCAGATGTGGTAGCGCTCGACCAAGAAGGCATCGATCTCGCCACGAACAAGCTCGACGAGCGGGAGAGGGCTTGCCGGTGCGCGGGCCACACCCGGTGGGAGACGGACTCTGGACGCGTCGTCCAGAGCATCGAGCCGGGCATCAGCCAACACCGAGGTGGTGCTGACTTCAAGGCGCTTCGATTCGGCCCCCTCGCGTGGCCAGGACGACTCGAAAGAACCGCCGCCTCGGGTCGCCCACCAGCAGCGTCGCAGCGCAGGAGCGGTGACGACCGCGATCTCGGTGGTCCCGGCAACCTCCAGCGCAATGTGAATTCGCCAGTTCGGGTCACGCCGACTGAAGAACGACGTGCCGTCAACCGGGTCGATGATCCAGACCCGATCGGACTCACCGAGTTGACCAAGTTCCTCGCCGAGGAGTGCATCTTCCGGCCTCGCCGCAGACAACGTCTCGCGAAACAGTCGCTCGACTGCCCGGTCGGCTTCGGTGACTGGCGTGCCGTCGGCCTTCAGCGTTGCCGAAACGCCAGACTCGAAGTAGGAGAGCGCGAGGTCCGCTGCCAGATCCGATGTGTCGAACGCGAGTTGTAGATCATCAGCGCTGTCCACGACCGACGAGGTTATCAGCCCAGTCCGGGCCAAGGCGCGATTGATGACCACCGCGACGAGGCCGTGGTGGGGATGCGGCGGGTATTTCTCGGGCGGGCCCCTGGTCCGCCGGCGACTGCCGGCCCGCGTGGGCAGCGATCAGATGTCCTGGCCAACCCCTTCGGTGGTCGGCACGCGGTCGCGGTGCACGCACAGCCTCGACCTGTGCAGACGAGACCAGACTGGTGAGGGCCGCGAGCCATAGCGTCCACCTCGCGCCCGGGCGACGGGCCGCCGCGAAGAGGAGAACGCCATGAAGAAGGTCAGCGACCAACTCACCGATCTGGCAGACCGCACGAGGAAGACCGAGGAGGTGGTCGAGGCCGCACGGGCGAAGAACCGAGGCCGGCTCGAGGAGCGCAAGGCCGAACTCAAGACCGCCGTGGACATCAACTTCAGCTCGGCCGAGTCCGCCTGGGACTCGGCTAAGGCCGCAGTGGACGGCAAGGTGAAGGCGATGCGGGCGGACGCCGAGAGGCGACACGACGAACGTGATCTCCGGCGTGCGGAGCACCGGGCCGACAAGGCGGAGGACGACGCGGCGGATGCTGTCGCGTTCGCGCTGTACGCAATCGACCAGGCCGAATATGCCTTCGTCGATGCCGCTCTCGCCCGCGCCGACGCCGACGCTCTGGCCGACAAGGGCTGACGCTCCACGCACCGGCGGCCGGACGCGACGACCGCCCCGAACCGCCGTGGACGCACTCCGAGGCGCCTGGCCCGTACCGCGGGTCAGGCGCCTCGTCGTCATCGGGAATGCCGGTCAGC
>NZ_JBJZOG010000210.1:0-2696 GCF_047200535.1 Micromonospora mangrovicola
AGGACGGGGGATGGCTCGGCCTCGCTACACCCTTCCTGAACCGTGTGCGCCGGGACGCCGCCTCGGGGTTGCTGAGGGTGTGGCAACCCCTCGGGGGCGCTGATGGGGCACAAGATGCCGTCAAACGTCGGCAACCCCCAGTCGGCAGCACTACGAGGCACCCACTCCGTCGGACCTTGAGCGCAATCTTGTCGGTGCAGGTCATCGGCGAGCCGGTCCACGTTTCGCTTCAACGTATGACCCGCGTGCGAGGGCCGGGTTGTGGCCAGCAGCTGGGGGACGTGCTTCGATGACGGCATGGCCGACGAGGGCGGTGCGGAACGCGGCGGCGATGCGTCGCCGAGACCTCTGTGGATGGCATGGCGGCCGGCTGTTCCGCGCTGGCTCCCGCAGGACGGCCCGCGTGCCTATGGCTCAACCTCCGGCGTGCCTCAAGCGGGCAGCCCGGCCGTGATCGACCATGACGCCCTAGAGTTCCTGGTCTGCCTCGCCGTCGGAGTCCAGTGGGCGATCGTGGTGCTCATAGCTCCCGTCGTGCTGTTGGTCCGTCTTGTGCGCCGCCACATGTAGCCGTTGAGAGCAACGTCGACAGCAACAAGCCCGGACGGCGACAGTCGCCATCGTGAGCGTAGGGACCAAGGGTCGACGTGGGGCGGACGAACGCGAACGTCGCCGAACGGCACGCACAGTTCTTGTAATCGAGGCGTCAGGCAGCGAGGCAGCAAGAAGGCAGCGCGAGCCTCGATGCGGGTCGACCCCGAACGTCAACCGACGATGCCCGACACCTGCTCGTCGACGCGGGTCGTCACCTGCTGGCAGCGGCCGACAAGCTGAGACCGCATCCCCCCGGGCGGGGGTCGGGTTGGAGCGCCGGCCAGAGCGCTCGATCCAAGCTGCTAGGCGGCGAAGGTCACCCAGGCGAGCGCGCCGATGAGCGCGACGACCTCACATGCAATGACTATCAGGAAGTGACGGCTGGCTGGATCGGGGTCGGGGTCGGGGTCGGGGTCGGTCAATGCTCGTCGAGATGGACGCGCCTGGCGTTTCTCGTGCAGCGTCCTGATCGCCTGCCCGAGCCATGCCCCGATGAGCAGCGCGGCCAGCGCCGCAGCGAACCCGGGGAAGAGTAGCGCCATGTCGGGGTGGCCGGCGTGGAACTCTGCAGCCTGTCGGGCCGAGTCACCCTTTCCGATGAACATGACACCGAGACCGCCGCCCAATGCGGCGACGGCTGTGACGAGGCCCCATAGCGCGGGTCTGCTAGGCCCGGCAAGGAAGTAGATGCCGCCGGCGACCAACATGGGTAGCCCGATCGTCGCCCAGCCGGCGGCGACCATGCCGGCGGGACTGCAGCCGCCATCCGTGCAGAGTACGTCGAGCAGTGCGGCCAGTATCCGCTCGCGCATCGCTATGCCCGCCACCGTGGCACCCAGAATGAGCGTCACGGAAAGGGCTATCCCCCAGCCGCGCAGTTCGGGCCACTCTCGCGACCCGGCGCCTTCTCCCGGGGAGCGGGCAGGCGAGTGGAGCGCGCTGCCGGTGCCCTCCGCAACCGCGAGCGCGGTCCTGTCGGTGACGTGCCGCAGCGCGAGCGCAGGCGACAGCGTGACCGGCCCGAGCGTCACCGTGCACCACTCGCCCGGCGCCCGAACGCCATAGAGCACGGCAGGCTCCGCCGCTGCGCCGGGGGCGGGCTCGATGTCATCGCGGACAGGGATCTCCCCTATTAGCGCTTCCGGCGCGGACGCCTGGCCCGCATACACGTACACCCGGCCGTGGCCCCGCCTGATCCGCACCTCGGTGACGGGCTGAGGCCGCCGGAAGAGCCGGCGCTGTGCCAGCGCCCGCACGGCGAAGCGCCACCCGAACCCGGCCCCGAGCAGGACGAGCACCGACACCAAGGCATACCAAGGCGTGGCGTCGTATGGCTCGGCAAGCAGTTGGCGCAGGCCGTTGTCGTCCACGGCGATCCTCACCGTCGAGCCGACCGGGTAGGCGTCGGCGTCATAAACGTCAACAATCTCGGTTGACCAGGTGCCGGTAAGGGTTCGCGCATCCGCGGGGAGGGCGAGCTCGAGCGCGTCCCATCTCGGGTGGGATCGCACCGTCGCCGCCACGATCTCCGCCGTGCGCTGCCGATCGTCGGCCTGAGCCTGGCGACCCGCCACCCAGACGGCACCGGCCAGTCCGGCGGCGAGCAGCGCGGCGCTCGCGATCGCTGCGGGCAGCGGGGGTCTAAGGAACCGGGCCGGTGCCGGAGGCGGTAGCTCCTCCGCGAGATCGTGCCATCGCCGCGCCGCCGGCCGGCGGCGCGAAGCGACGGTCCCGGCGAGCAGGGCGCATCCGCCCGCGTAGGCAACGCCCACCAGAGGAACCCACAGCGGGAACGCCTCGTCGGCGTTGACCAGGTCGTACGAGATCAACGCCACCGACATCGTGGTGGCCGCCGCTGCGGCGAACCACACATGCACCCAGCCGAGGAAAGGCAAGATCGCGAGCATCCCGATGAGGAGACTTCCCCCCACGTCCGGCGCACACGGCGCCGTCTCGGTGCAGGGTCGATCCGGTGCGGCGGCGGTCACCACGATGAACGTCAACACTCCGCCGACCAGGACCAGCCAACCCGCAGTGCGCTCCTTCATGCGCTTCGCAGACGGACGTAGCACCTCGCGGGCGGCTCTGCGGGTGAGGATCTT
>NZ_JBJZOG010000211.1:0-2662 GCF_047200535.1 Micromonospora mangrovicola
TTGAGGGTGTCGTTGACCGACTCGATCAGTTGTCGGACCTTCTTGAGCATCGGCTCGCCGTAGCGGGCCTTCTCCCGCTTGCGTGACGGGCGTAGCAGTTCGATGCCCTGTTCGGCCAGTTGCCGCTCGAACGCTTTGGACGCGAAACCTTTGTCGGTGATCAGCAGGATGCCCGGGTGCGCGGCGACCACGTCGGCCTCGACCTGCAGCATCGCGGCCAGGACCTCCCGCTCGCCAATCTTCGGGTTGGACAGGGCCCACAGGATCGGCATCCCGGTCGGGGTGCACACCAGGTACAGCCGCAGGCCCCAGAAGAACCGGGAGTGTGAGGCGCAGTAGCCGTAGCCGGCCCACCCGGCGAGGTCCGAGCGCTTGACCGTCGGGCGGGACATGCCGCACGGGACCGGGGTGGAGTCGACGATCCAATGGTTGTCGAACCAGAAGTCGCTGTCGCGGGCCAGCTCCCGTATCACCTTCTTGATCAGCGGCAGCGCCGCACGTAACCGCTTGTTGTAGCCCGGCCGCTGCGGCAGGTACGGGAACATGCCGCACAGGTGGATGCGGGCGTAGCGGATCCAGTGCGCCTCGGAACGGGCGCCGAGCAGGACCTGCGCCACGGCCAGGCAGACCAGTTCCGAGTCGGTGAGCAGCGGTGGCCGGCCCCGCCATCGGGGTGCCCGGATGCTGTCGTCGATCTTCACGTACAGTGCGGTCAAGAGGGTGTCCAGGTCTTGCGTCACAACATGATCTTGGATGCCCTCTCTTCATGCCCATACATCGACCCCTGACATCGGAACTACTCGTATAGGCATTGAGCCACCCCACCCCACCTCTGACTCGCAGGCGACAGCAGCGGGCGGCGAGCACTGCACCGGCTCGCCGCCCGCTGCGTTCGGCACGTGGCATGTCCGGCTTGCGATGCGCAGCCAGTTCGGGACATCACTTGATCGAGTGAGTTTGGCCAAATCAGCAGTCTAATGCTGCAACTAGGGTGATTCTGGCTCGGCCGGGACGCCCGTCTCAGGCCGAGCCGACGGAACGGAAAGCAAGGATGCGCCGTCCCGGTCAAGTACGACCCAGAAACTGGACAACAGCTGTGGGCTGGCCCCTGCTTACCGGAGCCGCGGTGGACTGTCTGCCCGCCGGCTTGAGCCTCGCCCGGCGGGGGGCAGGCAGAGAGGGCACGCTGTGAGCCACTTCTGCTTTCAGGCCAGCCAGACCCAGCGCCTCGAGAAGCTCGCCCTGCAGGTGGGCGAGGAGGCACCGCCAATCCTGTGGAAGGGGGTCGGCCCGGACGACAATGTGCACGCCGTCTTCTTCCTCCAGGAGCCCGTGGTGGTGTTCGCCGACGAGAAAGCCGGTGCGCACGCTCCGCAGAATTCCTACCGCGTGCTGGAACTGACGGGAAGGGCCCCGGGCACCGGCAAGTTTAGGGCCGTTGAGGTACCTCGCACGGGCGACCTGAGAACGCTCGGTGAGCTGCAGGTCAATGTGCGGGAGGTCGAGGGCGGGGACGCGGACCTCATCTACTCCGGTAAGTTGCTGTTCTGGCACAGCTCGATCCCGAAGGCCGTCAGACCGGCCGGCCCACTCCTGTTCTCCGCGACCTCCGGGCTCCTCGGGAGCCAAATCGGCCTCCAGCAGTCAGTAAAGGACCACGGTCCCGTACCCGAGGGCCTGTACACCTTCTTCACGCACGTCAATCCACGGCAGAACTCTGTCCAGGCGGCCAACCTGCGGGGCGACGGGGCCATCAGTAACACGGAAGAGGGTATCGAGTTCCTCCCCATCGGCGGCAACGGACCCGTGCGACCGGAGTGGGGAACGTTCCGCGTCCGGCTCACTCCGGTCCGCGGCAATATGCACGGCCGCGGCGGCTTCTACCTGCACAACTCGCGCAAGGGGTTCAGCCACGGATGTATCGAGGTCGGGAAGACGGCCGACGGCGACGACTTCTTCGCCTTCCTCCTTGCGTACTCCGGCGAGAAGACGAGGAGGCCGAAGCTCACTCTCCGCGTCAAGTACTCATATCCCGAACAGCTGACTCGGGGAAGCACGGCAGCACCTTGACGAGCCGGCCGGATGCGGCGGATCGCACGCAGACGCGTGTCCTGTGCGGCGGGAAGGGCGGTGAGTGCTCGGTGCCGGTCCCTCCCCGACGCCGCGCACGTGGGCCGAGGTCCCCGAAAGGGCGGTCAGCCGGAACGTCCGAGACGCCGTCGGCCACCCATGCATGGCGGCGATGGATCGAGCTCGCCGCTGGCCGCGGCCAAGCCGTCCCCTTCGGGCGAACTCGCGGCGGAGCGTTTGGAAAGGGCTTCGCATGGCATCAGCCCGCGTTGGGCCGTCCTCCATAGCCCGGCTCGATTGCGTCGGTCGCTGCACTTTTCTGCTGTACTTCGCGCTCCCCACCAAGTCGGCCGACGAGGCGCCGACCTAGTCTAGGCGGGCAGGGCCGGACGTCTCAGTTGCCCGTCAGCCGAGGGTGACTGCGACATCCCTTGGCACAGACATACGTGACTATCAGCTCATGCTCGTTCGCGTGATCGGAAAGCGATTGAGCTGGTTGAAGGCGTGTCCGGCAATTGGCGAGTGGGCGGACCGCGTCTGCTTTGCTCAGGAAGCGGTCCAACCGGAACCTCCAACGGAGACGGTCGGTCTT
>NZ_JBJZOG010000212.1:0-2592 GCF_047200535.1 Micromonospora mangrovicola
GCGGCGTATCTGACCACCCTGCGGATCGGAGCGGCAGGTCCGATCCGGGTCAGGCTGAGCGTCACCCGGCGCCACGGTGCTGGTGAATGGGACGGAGTCGTACTTCAGCCACGCCGGGTCGGTGACCACCAGTCGTCCGGACGGCAGGTGGAGGTCACCTACGGTCCGTGCCGGCATCCGGGTCGGCCACCAGTTCCACCTCGTACCCCTGCCCGTCGGCGAGGTAGGCGGCGTACGTCTGCGGGCCGCCGGCGTGCGGGTGGCGGTCCGGGAAGAGCAGCTCCCAGCCGTACTCCGGCGCGGCGGCGACCAGCTTGTCCACCGCGGCCGGCGGCCCGGCGTGGAAGGCCAGGTGGTTGAGGCCCGGCGCGAGCCGGTCGTGTACCCGTCCGCTGAGCGCCGGGGACTCCTCCATGACCAGGTAGGTGGGGCCGAGCCGCCAGGACCGCCCGGCCGGCCAGTCCTGGAACGGCGTCCAGCCCAGTGCCCCGAGGAGCCAGCCCCAGGAACGTCTGGCGGCGGCGAGGTCGGGTACCCAGACCTCCACGTGGTGCAGCGCGCCGACGGTCAGCGCTTCCCGCCCGGCACCCATAGCACATCTCCATTCGGATTTGCCGTTCTTGCCAGGATAAAGAGCAGATCGGAGAGCCGGTTGAGATACTTTGCCGGGAGGGGGCTGGTCCGATCCGGGTCGTGTGCGACCAGCGCCCACGCCGCACGCTCGGCGCGCCGGGCGATCGTCCGTGCCACGTGCAGCAGCGCCGCGCCAGCGGTGCCGCCGGGGAGGATGAAGGAGTCGAGCTTGCTCAGGCGCGCGTTGTACTCGTCGCACCAGCCCTCGAGGCGCTCGACGTACTCCTCGGTGACCCGCAGCGGCGGGTACTTCGGGTCCGGCTCCACCGGCGTCGCCAGGTCCGCGCCGACGTCGAACATGTCGTTCTGGATCGACTCCAGTACCGCCCGCAGCTCGTCCGAGAGCTGCCCGAGGGCGAGCGCGACGCCGATGGCGGCGTTGCACTCGTCGACGTCCGCGTACGCGGCGATCCGCGGATCGGTCTTCGGCACCTGCTCGTTGTTGCTCAGCCTGGTCATGCCGGCGTCGCCGGCCTTGGTGTAGATGCGCGTGAGGTGGACGGCCATGACGCACAGCCTACGGATACCGGACCTGACCATCCCGGCGCGGCCGGGCCAGACCGGCTGGCCGGCCGGGGTCGGCCCGGGTGACGCCGGTGATCCGGCGGTCAACGACGTCGACGTCATCCGGGTTCCCGGTGAGGCCCGGCTGGCCGGCACCGTGCATGTGGTCGGGGCGAAGAACTCGGCGCTCAAGCTGATGGCCGCCGCGTTGCTCGCGCCCGGCCGCAGTGTGATCACCAATGTCCCGCGGATCACCGACATCGCGATCATGGGGGAGGTGCTCCGCCGGCTCGGCTGCGGCGTGCGGTTCGCCGCCGACGACCCGGTCGATCCGATGGTGGCCCGCGGCGGCGTGGAACGCTCCCGGTCGGTCGTGATCGACGTGCCGGAGCAGCCCGGCGCGGAGGCCGACTACGACCTGGTCCGCCGGCTGCGCGCGTCGATCTGTGTGCTCGGCCCGCTGCTGGCCCGCCGGGGGTACGTGCGGGTGGCCCACCCGGGCGGGGACGCCATCGGCTCGCGTGGCCTGGACATGCACATCGCCGGGCTGGCCCGGATGGGCGCGGAGATCTCCGGCGAGCACGGCTTCGTCATCGCCGAGGCTCCGGACGGGCTGCACGGCGCGGACATCGTGCTGGACTTCCCGAGCGTCGGCGCGACCGAGAACCTGGTCATGGCGGCGGTGCTGGCCCAGGGGACCACGACGATCGACAACGCGGCCCGGGAGCCGGAGATCGTCGACATCTGTTCGATGCTGATCCGGATGGGGGCCCGGATCGAAGGGGAGGGCACCTCCACCCTGCACATCGTCGGGGTGCCCGAGCTGCGCCCGGTCCGGCACGCCACGGTGGGGGACCGGATCGTCGCCGGGACGTGGGCGTTCGCCGCCGCGATGACCCGCGGGGACGTCACCGTCACCGGCATCGAGCCGGCGTACCTGGAGGTTGCGCTGGACAAGCTGGTCTCGGCCGGCGGCCTGGTGGAGACCCGGGGTGGGGCGTTCCGGGTACGGATGGACGACCGTCCCGCGGCCGTGGACGTGGTGACCCTGCCGTTCCCGGGCTTCGCCACCGATCTGCTGCCGATGGCGATCGGCCTGGCCGCGGTGAGCGACGGGCCCTCCCTGATCACCGAGAACATCTTCGACGGCCGGTTCATGTTCGCCAACGAGATGATGCGGCTCGGCGCGGACATCAGGACGGACGGCCACCACGCGCTGGTCTGTGGCCGCGAGCGGCTTTCCGGCGCCCCCGTGCGGGCCACCGACATCCGGGCCGGCGCCGGCCTGATCATCGCCGGGCTCTGCGCGGAGGGAGTCACCGAGGTTTCCCACGTGCACCACGTCGACCGGGGCTACCCGGACTTCGTCGCGGACCTTCGGGCGCTCGGCGTGGCGGTGGAACGCGGCACGGTGCCGGAGGAGCCGGCGCTGGAGATCTGACCGGGGAGAGGGCT
>NZ_JBJZOG010000213.1:0-2526 GCF_047200535.1 Micromonospora mangrovicola
CCCCCCCCCCCCCCCCCCCCCCTCTTCACGTCGCCGTTCAGGCGGGCGCGACCGCCCGCGAGCGCCGCATGGTGAGCACGTACTCGACCAGGGAGATCAGCACGTGCTTCGTCGACTCCCGGTTCCGGGCGTCGCAGGCCACCACGGGCACGTCGCTCGAGATCGCCAGCGCGTCCCGGACGTCCTGCGGATCGTGGTACTGCATCCCGTCGAAGCAGTTGATGGCCACCAGGTACGGCAGCCGCCGGTGCTCGAAGAAGTCGATGGCGGCGAAGCAGTCCGCCAACCGACGGGTGTCGACCAGCACGACGGCGCCGATGGCACCGCGCACCAGTTCGTCCCACATGAACCAGAACCGGGTCTGACCCGGCGTACCGAACAGGTACAGGATCAGGTCCCGGTCGATCGAGATACGACCGAAGTCCATCGCCACCGTGGTCGTCGTCTTGCCCGGCACCTGCCGGGTGTCGTCGACGCCCACGCCGGCGGAGGTCATGATCGCCTCGGTGGTCAGCGGCGTGATCTCCGATACCGAGCCGACCAGCGTCGTCTTGCCGACGCCGAATCCACCGGCGATAACGATCTTCGCCGACGTCACGCGCCCGCTCTGGGCCGGCGGCCGGTGCGACATGTCAGAGCCTGCGAAGTCCACTCAGCACCCTCTCCAGCAGTTCAGTGCCCACCGCGTCGTCGGAGTCGTCCAAAATGGTCGGCTCGTGGACCGCGACCAGGCCGTCCGTCGCCATGTCGGCGATGAGCACCCGGGCCACGCCGAGCGGAAGTTGCATCCGCGCCGCGATCTCGGCGAGCGACTGCACGCGTCCGTCACACAGCGCGGCTATGTACTGGTGTTCACGGCCCTGACCGCCGTTGCCAGTGGCAACGGCGCGACCGCGCACCGTCGTCTCGACGAGCGCCTCCAGAGCGATCTCGAGCCGGGGACGGGTACGACCGCGGGTCACGGCGTATGGACGGACCAACGCTCCGGTCGGCTCGTCACGATCGACCATGTCGCCGCTCACCTCCCTCGTACCCGGCACCGGCTCGACCCGGTGACACTCGTCGCTGTCGTAGTTGTTGCCGCTTCTGACCCACGGGTCAGCGCGTCATTCATTCAGCCCATCATTCCCACAGCCGTACGCGGCTGTGGGGTCAGGGCGTCACCCACCCGGTCGACGAGCAGAGCCATCTCGTACCCGACCTGCCCGACGTCGCAGCTACGCGCGGCGAGGACCGCGAACGACGAGCCGTCCGAGATGGACATCAGGAACAGGAATCCGTTGTCCATCTCGACGACCGTCTGGAGCACCGCCCCGCCCTCGAAGCAACGGGCGGCGCCCTGGGTCAGGCTGACCAGGCCGGACGCGATCGCCGCCAGCTGGTCCGCGCGGTCCCGCGGAAGGTCACGGGACGAGGCGAGGAGCAGGCCGTCGGCGGAGACCGCGACCGCGTGCGCCACACCGGGCACCCGATCGGCGAAGTTGGCGAGCAGCCATCCGAGATCCTGCGTACTTGTCATCCTTGTTGCTCCTTCTGCCCGCTCCCGGCCACCGGGCCTGAGCCAGACTGCGAGGACTGCTGCCCGCCCGGAGTCGCCTCCGGGCCGGCCGAGTTGCTGTCGGACGGGTTGTTACGCCCCCGCTGCACGCCCCGATGGTAGGCCGAGAGCAGACCCCGTACGCCCTCCGGCGTCCGGCGCTGCACCGACGTCGACGGCTTCTCGATACCACCGGGCACCAGCTGCGCCATCGGGGTCCGCTTGGGCAGGCCCTTCTGGGTGGTCTCGGCGACGGGGACCTCGGTGGCGGCCGAGGCGGCCCGCCAGCCGTCGTCGGCCGCGGTCTGCCAACCGGAGGGCATCTGCTGCGCTCGCCGGCTGGGCATCGCCTCGGCGTAACCGGGACGCCCGCCCCCGTTCGCCGGTCCGTTGTCGCGCGGCGCTCCGCCGGCCGCCGGGGTGTGTGCCATCGGCGTGTTACCTGTCGTTGCGGGTGTTGTCTGCTGGACGGCCCGACCGGCGGCGTCGACCTTGGCGAACTGCTGGGTCGCCGCCGCGCTGTTCCCCGCCGCGGCCTGGGCCGCGGCGGCCTCCTCGTTCGGCCCCGGCCGGCTGGTACGGAACCAGGCCGACTCGAGCTCCCGGAAGATCGGCAGTTCCATCGTCTCGTCCGCGTACCGCTGGCGGTTGGCCGCCTGCTGCGGGGTCGGCCGCGGCGCCGGTGCCGGTGCCGGCGCTGGACGGCTGACGGCCGGCGGCATGGCGGCCGGCGGGGTGTCCGGCCGGGCCACCCGCGGCAGCTCGGTGGTCATGTCCAGGCCGGCCGCGAGCCGCTCCGGCACCGCCGGGGCAGCCGGGTCGGACCCGGCGACCGGCGGCCAGGCCGGCGGGGCGCCGACGCCCGACGGCCCGGCCTGCGGGGCCGGACGCGGCGGCACCTGGCTCACCGGCGGCACGGAGACCGGCTGGCCCGGGGCGGGCGAGGCCGACACCGGTTGGCCGGAGTAGGGCTGAGCCGAGTACGGCTG
>NZ_JBJZOG010000214.1:0-2496 GCF_047200535.1 Micromonospora mangrovicola
CCCCCCCCCCCCCCCCCCCCCCCGGGCCGGGCCCGGCCGTTCTGGACCAGCCACCGCCGCGACCAGCTCTCCGGTTATCTGTTCATCGCCCCGCAGCTGCTCGGCAGCGTCCTGTTCGTGATCCTGCCGCTGGTGCTCGTGGTCTGGTACAGCCTGCACGAGTGGAACGTGCTCGCCGGGACGTTCGACTTCGTCGGCACGGACAACTATTCGGCGCTCGCCGATGATCCCAACCTCGGGTCGGTGTTGCGGGCCACCGGGCTGTTCTCCGTCGGCCTGGTGGTGCTCAACCTTGGCCTGGCGTTGCTGCTGGCCGTGCTGCTCAACCAGAAGCTGCGGGGCACGATCCTGTTCCGCACCCTGTTCTTCTCCCCCGTGGTGGTCTCCCTGGTGGCGTGGACCATCGTGTGGGGCTTTCTGCTGCAGAAGAACGGCGGGATCAACGGCCTGCTGGACATGGTCGGGGTGGACGGGCCGAACTGGCTGCGTGGCGAGGTCACCGCGATGCTGTCGGTCGTCGTCGTGCAGGTGTTCAAGAACGTCGGCCTGAACATGGTGCTGTTCCTCGCCGCCCTGCAGGGCGTGCCGACGGAGCTGTACGAGGCCGCGGAGGTGGACGGGGCGAGCCGGCTGCGCCAGTTCTGGCTGATCACCGTACCGCTGATCAGCCCGACGATCCTGCTCACGTCGATCATCACGGTGGTCGGGTCGCTGCAGGTCTTCGCGCAGATCGCGGTGCTGACCCAGGGCGGGCCCGGCGCCTCGACGAGGGTGCTCGTCTACTACCTCTACCAGCAGGCCTTCCAGTTCCATCACTTCGGCTACGGCGCGACGCTGTCGATCCTGCTGTTCGGTATCGTGCTCGCGCTCACCGTGCTGCAGTGGCAGATGCGCAAGAGGTGGGTCTTCCATGAGTCGTGACCTGTCGCGGCGGACCAAGCTGGTGCTCTACGGGGTGCTGCTGGTCCTGGCGATCCCGTTCGTCTTCCCGACCTGGTGGATGGTCACCTCGTCGCTGAAGCCGGTGGCGGACATCTTCTCCTTCCCGCCGCAGCTGCTGCCATCCAACCCCCGGCTGGACGCCTACCGGCGGGTGTTCGAGTTGCAGCCGTTCGGGCAGCAGTACCTGAACAGCCTCTACATCGCGCTGGTGGTCACGGTCGGCACCCTGGCCGTGTCGGCGCTGGCCGGGTACGCGTTCGCGCGGATCCGGTTCCGGGGCCAGAACGTGTTGTTCCTGGTCGTCCTCGCGGGGCTGCTCATCCCCAGCGAGGTGACGATCGTGCCGCTGTTCCAGATGTTCTTCAAGCTCGGGCTGATCGACACCCACTGGCCGCTGATCCTGGTGCCGATCTTCGGCGCGCCGAGCGTGCTGGCGACGTTCATCATGCGGCAGTTCTTCATCAGCCTTCCCGGCGAGTTGGAGGAGGCGGCCCGGGTCGACGGGCTGGGTCGCTTCGCCACGTTCTGGCGGATCGCGCTGCCGCTGTCGCGGCCCGCGCTGGGTGCGGTGGCCATCTTCACCTTCCTGCACAGCTGGAACCTGTACCTGGAACCGATCGTGTTCCTCTCCTCGCCAGAGAAGTTCACCCTGCCGCAGGCTCTCACCCAGTTCGTCGATGCCTACGGCGGCCCGATGTGGGACGTGCAGCTGGCGGCGGCGTCGATGACCGCGCTGCCGGTCCTGGTGGTGTTCGTCATCGCGCAGAAGCAGTTCGTCGAGGGCCTCGCGCACACCGGCCTGAAGGGATGACGGCACCGATGGTCGGGGTCGACATCGGCGGCACCAAGACGGCGGCCGCGCTGGTCGGCCCGGGCGGAACGGTGCTGGAGCGCCGCGAGGCGCCCACGCCCGCCCGGTCCGGGCCCGAGGCGGTGCTGGACACGGCCGCAGGGCTGGCCGCGGACCTGCTCGACGCGGGCGGCGCCGGCCCGGTGGGGGTGGGCACCGCCGGCACGGTCGACCCCGCGACCGGCAGCATCCGATACGCCACCGACAACCTGCCCGGCTGGGCCGGCACCCCGGTCGCCGACGCCCTTGCGGCGCGGCTGGCGAGACCCGTCCGAGTCACCAACGACGTGAACGCCGCAGCGCTGGGCGAATGCTGGACCGGCGCCGGATGGGACCGTGCGCATGTCCTGCTGGTGGCCGTCGGCACCGGGCTCGGCGGTGCGATCGTCCGCAACGGCCGCGTCGAGACCGGCGCCCGAGGGGCGGCCGGCGAGGTCGGGCACCTGCCAGCCCCGGGCGCCGAACGGCTGCGCTGCGGATGCGGCCGGTACGGGCACCTGGAGGCCATCGCCTCGGGCACCGGGCTGGCCGCCGCGTACGCCAACGCGACCGGCGCCCGGGTCACCGGTCGGACCGTGGCGGACCGCGCTGCGGCAGGGGACCGGGTCGCGCGGCAGGTCGTGGACCGGGCCGGCAGCATCCTCGGCGCGACCCTGGCGGGACTGGTGGCCCTGCTCGACCCGGAGGCCGTCGTGGTGGCCGGT
>NZ_JBJZOG010000215.1:0-2362 GCF_047200535.1 Micromonospora mangrovicola
GGGCGGGTCTTGGCGGCGTAGTAGGTCGACGGTGCGATCTGTGCCGGCGTATCTTCGAGCGCCTGCAGGACCGGCTGGACACCGTGTTCGGCCTTCTGAGAGTCGACGAAGTCGACCTTCATCGCGACGGACGGTCCGTGAAGTCGGCCCGCAGCGCAGTTCCGATGTTGGTCGGTCTGTTTCTGCGGGCCGCTTCCCGAACCCGGCGTGCACCTTTCAATGCACCGGGCTCTCCACAAGCCCCGATAGTGCTGGTGGTGTTCCTCGTCAGGCGGTCGGCCAGGGCGACGGGATGATCGAGCCGCGGTAGCGATACCGGGTCGTGCCCAGCTTCTCCGGGTCGAACAGTTCCCGCTGCCCGCGCGGCCACCAACCACCGCCGCAATACTGACGGCGCAGTTCCTTCCAGGTGGCCCGGCGGTGTTTACGCCGCAGCCATCGCCATACCGTCTGCCACAGGTAGTGGCTGAGGTAGGCGAAAGTCGCAGACGACACTCCGGGCCGGAAGTAGGCGCACCAGCCGCGAACTGCCTGGTTGAGCCGACGGATCAGCTCGTCCAGCGGTTGGCTCACCTCGACCTGCCGGCACAACGTCTTGACCTTGGCCATCACCGCTTTCAACGACTTCTTGGCCGGATAGGTATAGATGAAGTACCGGTTGGTCCCCCTCTTGCGATGACGCTGGATGCGCCACCCGAGGAAGTCCAGTCCCTTATCGATGTGGGTGACCAGAGTCTTGTCCGGCGACAGGCGCAAACCCATCGTCGACAACACCCCGGCGATCTCGTCCCGCAAGCCCACGGCGTCGGACTGGCTGCCCCTGATCATCAGGCACCAGTCGTCGGCATACCGGACCAACTTGAAGTTCGGCAGACCGCGCCGCAACCGCCCAGCCCTCTCGCCCGGGCTGGAGCCCGGACCCCCGGGCCGCCCAGCGATGTGCTCGTCCAGCACCGCCAGGGCGAGGTTGCTCAGCAGCGGGGACAGGATCGACCCTTGCGGGGTTCCGGCGTTGGTCTCCCGAAGCTGCCGATCCTCACCGAGGATCCCGGCTTTCAGGAACGCCTTCACCAGGTCCAGGACGCGCTTGTCGATGATCCGGCCACGCACCTGGCCCATCAGGGCGGTGTGGTCGATCTCGTCGAAGCAGGCCTTGATGTCGCCTTCCACGATCCACTCGTACCTGCGTGGATTCGTGGCCAGGTAACGGATCTCGGCCACCGCGTCATGAGCTCGGCGCCCCGGACGGAACCCATAAGAACATGGGAGAAAATCCGCCTCGAAGATCGGCTCCAACACTAGCTTCAAGGATGCCTGGACCACCCGGTCGGTGATCGTGGCGATCCCTAACCGGCGCAGCTTGCCGCCGGGCTTCGGGATCATCCTTTCCCGCACCGGCAGCGGCCGGAAACTGCGGTCCTTCAGCGAGGCCCGCAGCTCGCCGAGGAACTCCTCGACGCCGACACGCAGCACGACCGACAGCGCGGTCCGGCCGTCCACTCCAGCGGTCTTGGCACCCTTGTTGCTCCGCACTCGATCCCACGCCACCAACAGGAACGCGGGATCGGTGACAAGGTTGAACAGGTCGTTGAACTGGCGATGAGGATCATCGCGAGCCCAACGGTGCAGCTTGGTCTGGATCTCCAGTACCCGATCCTCAGCCCGCAACAGGGCCAACTCCGGATCGTCGGTGTTCACCGGCGACAACATCCCTCCTGGCATTCCAGCATCCGCCCTGCCTGACTTGCTGGCCCCCTTCGCCCTGTGTCCGGCTCTCCCGGACCCCGGCGGCGGGTCGTGACGCCCGCGACTACTACGAGGCCTCCGCCCCGACCGGTCACCCATCAGTGGCAACACACCTGCCCAGCCCCGCCCTGGAAGGACGGAAGCCCGGCGAACGCCGGTCGGTTCCCACGTTCACCACATGATCGATCAGCCAGGGAGGTGCCCAGCTCTACTCCGGCAGCATCGCCACGGCTACGCCGCAGGCTTTCACCATGGCCTCCCCACCGCCGGAGCTAAACGGCTTCGGAGTCCACCCCGGCGGCCGAAGCCCTCGGGGTCGTGCGCTGCTCACCGGCCCGTATCCACCAGATTGGAGCCGGCTTCGCTGTTACGGAGCGTCAGACACTGGTTCACTCGCGTTACACCTTCTGGCCTCGCCTCGACGAACCCGCACCGTCTGGCAGTCCCGGCACGTCCCGCCTTTGTCAGGGCCGCTTGCCACCTTCCCCGCCATTGCGCAGGTCAGGCTGCCCTCGGGCTTCGACCGGGCCGCTGCGACGGCCCGGCGGGAAGGTCTCTCACCCTCCTCGATCAATCAGCGCTACGTGGCGCACAGCTCCGCCGCGAAGAAACTCGC
>NZ_JBJZOG010000216.1:0-2192 GCF_047200535.1 Micromonospora mangrovicola
TTCAGGCGGAGCCGAGTGCGCCGTGAGGCGCTGTTGATTCGAGTGGAGGTGAGAGACCTTCACCGCCTGCCCTGTCGCAGCAGGGAGGTGGAGCTGAGGGCAGCTCGACCCGGGTGACGCCGGGGAGGGTGGCAAGCGGCCCTGACAAAGCCAGGTCGTGCCAGTACTGCCAGATGGTGCGGGCCTGGCGAGCGGGACGGAAAGGAGTACGCGAGGAACCGGCGTTTACGTCTCTCAAGCGTGTACCGGCTCGAACCTGGTGGATATGGGCCGGGAGCGGTGCGTACCTGTCCGGATTGTTCGGATGGGGAACTCCTGGGCTGGGCTTCGGCGACTGGCCGGGAGATCACGGTGAAGTGCTGCGGGGTAGCCGTGGTGATGCCGCAGGGACCGAGTCGGGCTCCTCCTTCGTCAAGCGAATCACAGTGAACACGGGAACCATCCCGGTCCTGCCCACGGCCGCGCGTCCGGTGCGGTTGGTTGGGCTGGGCGCGTCGACCGTCGACTGGTCCGGGGTGGGACGGAGCCGCCGTAGTACTCCGAGCCGGGGAAAGCCCGCGCACATGGGGAAGGGCGGCAGCGGTTTCGAGAAGGGAAGGAGGCTGCAATGCCGCAAGACGCGCCGCCGAATGGCAGCGCACCCGATCAGACGCCCGTTGGGCCGTGGTCGCGGGTAGCGGAGATGCAGGCCAAGCTTCACCGTTGGGCGGCGGCCGATCCTGACCGCAGGTTCGACGACTTGTTCAACTTCGTGTACGACCCGGCGACGCTGATCGTGGCGTTCGACCGGGTCGCGGGCAACCGAGGCGCCAACACTCCCGGCATCGACGGCCTGACGGCCGCTGAGGTCGAGACCGTGGTGGGCGTGCCCGGGTTCCTGGACGACATACGCGGCCAACTCAAGGCCGGCACGTTCCGGCCGCTTCCGGTGCGGGAACGCAAGATCCCGAAACCGGGCGGGTCGGGGAAGGTGAGGAAACTTGGTATCCCCACCATCACCGACCGGGTCGTCCAGGCGGCGTTGAAGCTCGTGCTGGAACCCCTCTTCGAGGCGGACTTCATGCCCGTCTCCTACGGGTTCCGGCCGATGCGACGGGCGCACGACGCGGTCGCCGAGATCCAGCGCTACGGCACCAAGGGATACCAGTGGGTGCTGGACGCCGACATCGAGGCGTGCTTCGACTCGATCTCGCACACGGCGCTGATGGACCGGGTGCGGGCCAGAGTCAAGGACAAGCGCGTGCTCGCGTTGGTGAAGGCGTTCCTCAAGGCCGGGGTTCTCACCGAGACCCGCCGGCACGAGGACAGCTTCACCGGCACGCCGCAGGGAGGAATCCTGTCCCCGCTGCTGGCCAACATCGCCCTGAGCGCACTCGATGAGCACGCGCACGGGCCATGGTTGGAAGGCGGCACGATGAGCACTCCCAGCCGACGCGCCCGACGTCGAGCCAAAGGCCTGCCGAACTGGCGGATCGTTCGCTACGCAGACGATTTCGTCATCCTCGTGCACGGCACCCGCGCCGACGTCGAAACCTTGCACGAAGACATCGCAGCCGTGCTCGCTCCGCTGGGTCTGCGACTGTCGCCGACCAAGACCCGGATCGTGCACATGAGCGAATCGCTCGACTTCTTGGGGTTCCACATCCAGTGGCGCCGTAAGCGAGGCACGAGCAAGTGGTACGTCTACACGTTCATCGCCGACCGGCCCATCCGGTCGTTGAAGGACAAGGTCCGTGCCCTGACGAACAGGTTGTCGCAGCAGCCGCCCGGGGACGTGCTGATCCGGCTCAACCAGATCATGCGCGGATGGGCCAACTACTTCCGGCACGCAGTCTGCAAACACACCCTCGACGCCCTGGAGAACTTCGTGTGGCACCGGGTGATCCGATGGTGGATGCGACTACGCCGCTGGAGGTGGAAAGACGTCCGCCGTCGCCTTATCGGCCGCAACGGCCAGTGGACACGACCAACGGCGGACGGGATCGAACTGTTCAACATCGCATCAGTCCCGGTCACTCGGTACCGGTACCGCGGCAGCAAGATCCCCAACCCCTGGGCAGCACCCAACCACGCCTAACGGCAGAAACCGTGGAGAGCCCGCTGCCGGGAGACCGGCACGGCGGGTTCGGCGAGCGGCCTGGGGAAACGGACCGGGAGCAATCCCGACACCGCGCCCCAGGCCGACTCAACCA
>NZ_JBJZOG010000217.1:0-1782 GCF_047200535.1 Micromonospora mangrovicola
TCGTGGTCATGGCCCATCGTCGTGGTCGCGTGCTTCCTCCTGGGGTTCATCACGCCTTGGGCCGTCTACCTCCTAGTCCTGGCTCCACTGACGCTCTTGGCCGCAACCGCACTTACTGTGGTGGAGTTCCGACGTCGGCGTGCTGAAGACCTTGTGGCGGAGACGCCTCGGCTCGTGAAGGAATGACACCGGCTCGGCAAGTTGGCGCGGTGCCGCCAACAGCGGATTTCCCGACGGCCGGCCTGGGGTTTAGAAGAAGATCAAGGATGGCTGGTCGGGCGAATGTGTCCCTGGTCAGACCGTCCGGCACTGTCGGACAGCGTCGGCGCTCGGAGGCGGACTTGGCTGTACGGATGGCTGTACAGTTCCCGCGCATGAGCAACACCAACTCGCAAGACGCACCTGGCGGATCTGGTCCGGCAACCGCTGCGACGTTGGGCCTGGCTACCCGGTTGGCGCACGAGCTGGCCGACGCAGCAGAGGTGAAGATCGAGAACCCCAAATGGGGTCTGTCTGTGACGATCACGCCGACAAATCCCAACGCTCGCGCCTTCGGATGGGCCGACTTCGGGGACGAGATCGTCCTACAGGTTGGCGAGTACGGCGGCAGATGGGAACTTTGCCCGGCGCCCGAGGACCTGGCCTTCCTCGACGACATGGCTCGTTCGGTCGTCGCGGGACGCGTCCGAGAGGTCCTTGCGCGGAAACGCTCGCTCATCGAGGTGGTGATGCCCGATGGGTCGGTCGAAACCCATACCGGATACGAGGGACTAACCGGCTGCCTACCGCTGCCCGCCTGGCGTCGCCGGTCCCGCAGCGTTCAATACGCGCCGTACAGTTCATCCCCCTGATGCTGCCGCCTCGCGCCTCTGCCTCAAGCCCATCCCCGCCGTGAGTCCGCACATCGTGGGACGGGCCTGCTCCCCGGTGTCAACACAACGCGTGTTGACACCGGGGAGCAGGTCTGTTCGGCTCCGCCCGGACTCGCGGTGGAGGTGGGCGGCCCCATCTCTGTCGAAGATCCCCGCCGGAGGCATCGGTTCCGGTCCTTGGCGCAGTCTGCAATCGGCCGGCGCGGCCCGCTTGCGGGCCGCCTTGATCTATAAGAGGTCTATTCGGCAATGAGCAGGCCCCTGTCTCCTGTCCCTGTCTCCTGTAAGGGGCGTGCTTGGCACTCTCGCGTCCACAGATGCTGTACAGGACCGACGGTTCGAGTGCTCAGCGTTGGCCCCGGTCGGCGAACAGGTCAGGCCACCGCTGGTTCAGGGACCGCCCGAGGTCGCGAGACTCGGTTAGGCTGGCGCGTCGCCGCCCAGCAGAGGATCAACATGCAGCCGATGACATTCAGCCGCACGATCTCCGCGCCGCCAGAGAAGGTGTGGCAGATCCTCACCGACGTCGCGAGGTATCCGGCGCTGCTAACCAAGGTCGAAGCAACTGAGCTGCTCCACCACCAGACGTTCGGACAGGGTACGAGCTGGCGGGAGACCCGCAGCCCTTACGGCTGGCCCGTCACCGTGGATCTATGCGTGACCGACTGCCAACCTCGCTTCGCTACGTTGTGGAGTGCTACGCGGGCGGGCATAGCGTGACTGAGTATCGGCTTGTTCCCTGTGACGGTGGCCGCGGCACCAGCCTTCAGCTCACCTACACCTTGACCGGTGGCCCGCTGGCCCATCGGCTCAGCCGGATCGTGGCTCGTCGACGGCTCGTCGCCTGCATCAGGGAGAACAACGTCCAGGACTTGCTCGACATCGACCAAGCATGCGTGGCGACCCCCTG
>NZ_JBJZOG010000218.1:0-1744 GCF_047200535.1 Micromonospora mangrovicola
GTCGGGGCGTACTTCCCGCATCGGGTGGCGTATCACCCGACGTGTCACTCGTTGCGGCTGCTGCGGGTGGGGGACCGGCCGCTGCGGCTGCTGCGCGCGGTACGCGGACTCGACCTGGTGGAGTTGCCGCAGGCGGAGCAGTGCTGCGGCTTCGGTGGGACGTTCGCGGTGAAGAACGCGGACACCTCGACGGCGATGCTGGCCGACAAGATGCGGCATGTGCTGGCCACGCGGGCGGACGTGTGCACGGCCGGGGACGCCTCCTGCCTGATGCACATCGGCGGTGGTCTGTCCCGGCTTCGGGCGGGGGTGCGGACGGTGCACCTGGCGGAGATTCTGGCCTCCACCGAGACTGTCGGAGCGACGAGGGGGTGAGCGGAGTGCGGACGTTTCTGGGTATGCCCACCACGGCGCCCCGCGGGGTGGGGCACCTGCGGGGCGACGAGTCGTTCCCGGCCGCGGCCCGGCGGGCGCTCGGCGACGCGCAGTTGCGGCGCAACCTGCGGCACGCCACCACCACCATCCGCGAGAAGTCGGGGGCGGTGATCGGCGAGGTGCCGGACTGGCCGCAGCTGCGCGCGGCCGGCCGGGCGATCAAGAGTGACACCATGGCCCGCCTGCCGGAACTGCTCGAACAACTGGAGGCGTCGGTCACCGCCGCCGGTGGCACGGTGCACTGGGCGGCCGACGCGGTCGAGGCGAACCGGATCGTCACCGACCTGGTCCGGGCCACCGGCGCGGACCGGGTGATGAAGGTCAAGTCGATGGCCACCCAGGAGATCGGCCTCAACGAGGCGCTCGAGGCGGCCGGGATCGAGCCGGTCGAGACCGACCTCGCCGAGCTGATCGTCCAGCTCGGCCGGGACCGGCCCAGCCACATCCTGGTGCCGGCGATCCACCGCAACCGGGCGGAGATCCGGGAGATCTTCCGGCGGGAGATGCCGGGCGTCGATCCCGACCTCACCGACGAACCGGCCGCCCTCGCGGCCGCCGCCCGCCGGCACCTGCGGCAGACCTTCCTGCGCACCCGGGTGGCCGTCTCCGGGGCGAACTTCGCCGTCGCCGAGACCGGCACCCTGGCGGTGGTCGAGTCGGAGGGCAACGGGCGCATGTGCCTGACCCTCCCGCAGACCCTGATCACCGTGATGGGCATCGAGAAGGTCATCCCCCGCTGGGCCGACCTCGGGGTGTTCCTGCAGCTGCTGCCGCGGGCGTCGACGGGGGAGCGGATGAACCCGTACACCTCGATGTGGACCGGGGTCACCCCGGGCGACGGGCCGCAGCAGGTGCACCTGGTGCTGCTGGACAACGGCCGCAGCGCGGTGCTCGCCGACGAGGTCGGCCGGCAGGCGCTGCACTGCATCCGCTGTTCCGCCTGCCTCAACGTCTGCCCGGTGTACGAGCGCACCGGCGGGCACGCGTACGGGTCGGTCTATCCGGGGCCGATCGGGGCGGTGCTCTCCCCGCAGCTCACCGGGGTCGCCGACAACGCCTCCCTGCCGTACGCCTCGTCGCTCTGCGGGGCCTGCTACGACGCCTGCCCGGTCATGATCGACATCCCGTCGATCCTGGTGCACCTGCGCGGGCAGGCCCCGCATCCCCGCACCGAGGCAGCGACCATGGCCGCCGCCGCGTACACGATGGACCACCCGGCGCTGTACGCGGCCGCGCAGCGCGCCGCGCGGCTGAGCCGGCTCGCCGGCCCACGCGGGCGGGGCCTGCCGCCGCCGCTGGCCGGCTGGAC
>NZ_JBJZOG010000219.1:0-1730 GCF_047200535.1 Micromonospora mangrovicola
AGCCGAAGGACGTCGACTGGCCGAAGGCCTTGGAGGCGTGCAGCTCGCGGGAGGACCTGGCGGTGCTGTGGCAGCGGGCGCAGCGGCTCGGCCTGACGCAGAAGCTGCGCGGCGCGTTCACCGAGCGGGGTGCGGAGATCGCGGCCGCCCGGAACGCGGCGGCGGTTCCGTCCGACCAGCTGGACCGGGCGCTCGCCGACGCGGCGACGGCCGCCCCGGCGGTCAACGGCCGGCAGCCGGAGACGGCGGGGGCGGGCCGGTGAGCGCGGTGCAGCAGCGGACGATGCGGGCCGTGGTGCTCAAGGCGCTGATGGACGAGGTGCGCAAGGCGTACGACGTCGCGCGGGCCGAGGCCGACGGCAGCCTGGTCGAGCTGAACGCGGAGCTGGGCGTGACGACGATCGAGGTCCGGCTGCCGGGCTACGGCGCGGCCGTGGCACAGGTGACGCTGACTGAGCCGAAGACGGGCTTCGTGGTCGACGAGGCCGGATTCCTGGCGTACTGCAAGCAGGAGCACCCGTCGGAGGTGCAGGCGACCGTCCCGGCGCCGGTCGAGTTGGTGCGGCCGGCGTTCCGCAAGGCGCTGCTCGCCCGGATGAAGGTCGAGCAGGACGGCACGGTGGTCGACGGCGAGACGGGCCGGGTCCTCGACTTTGTGGAGGTCGCCGAGCCGCCGCCGCCGTCGACGACGCTGACGTTCAAGAAGGGCGGCCGGGAGGAGGTGGCGTCGGCCTACCGGGACGGTCGGCTGGCGCTGCCCGACCTGCTGGCGCTGCCGGCCGCAGAGCAGGAGTGAGCGGGTGCGGGGCCGGGCGAGGGGCGACCTTCGCCCGGCCCCGCTCCACATCGGAGCCGGGGGGTGAGCGGTGGTGATCGACGCGCGGCTGGTGCGTGACGGCCTGGTCGACGTGGAGGCGTTCGCCGCCGCCGCCCAGGCCGGCGCGGTAGGCGTGTGCGACGGCTGCGCCGGGCTGCTCGACGGCTCGGCGACCGAGGGCGGCGGCCTGGTGTGGCTGACGACCAGCTGCCGGGGCTGCGGGCGGGAGCGGACCGCGCCGGGCGGCCGGGCGCTGCCGCGCCCCGTGGGCAGGCGGCCGGGCCCGCCGGCGTGGCTGCTGGAGGCGGCGGCCGAGCTGGACGCCCGGCGGTTGGGGGAGCGGCCCGACCGCTCACAGCCCGCCTAAGCCCGCCCCGGCCGCCGCCTCACTCCACCCACCCGACCGGGGCGTTCGGGGCTCCCCGTGGACGGGGGAGGACCGCCCTTTGTGTGACGTGCTCCACGGCCCGAGGCGTACATAAAAATTGTACGGCGGATCGACAGCGGCCTACAATGAATATGTACGCACCGCCCCCCACTCTGCACTGAGGAGGAAGCCAAGATGCTGAGCTACGAGGAGATCCTGGAGCGCGCCCTGCTGGTCGCCGCCGAGACCCTGGAGCTGGAGGAGGCCGCCGAGACGATCGGCGACGAGCCGCTGCGGGACGAGCGGGACGGCGAGCCGGTGGAAATCCGCGAGGTCCAGACGCTGGCCGACGCGGGCTTCATGACGACCGACAACGGGGTGGTCATCCGGCTGACCGACGGCCGTGAGTACACCCTGACCCTCAACCGCTACCGCTGACCGAGCCGGGGGGGGGGGGTGGGGGGGGGGGGGGGGGGGGTGGGTGTGGGGGTGGGGGGGGGGGGCGCGCAAACCAACAAACCCCCCCAACAACAAACCCAGCCCCCG
>NZ_JBJZOG010000220.1:0-1703 GCF_047200535.1 Micromonospora mangrovicola
AGTGGTCCAGGTCGTAAATCCTTCGGGGGTTATGCGGCCAGGGCGTGTGCGGCAGGCTGGTGGTCGCAGCCGGCGGGTTGCTGGAGGTTCTGCTCTTTCTGTTCGTGTCGCTCGATCCGGGCCAAAAGGTCCTCGAGGTCGGCCGGGGTGAACTTCCATCTGAACGGCCGGGCGGTCGCGTTGTAGCGCTGCTCGAAGGCGGTGAGCCGGTCTTCGACCTGGTCAAGGCTGGTGAAGTCGTTGGGTGTCAGGACCTTGCGCTGCACGATCGAGAAGTAGATCTCGATCTGGTTCGTCCACGACGCGTGGACCGGGGTGTGGACCATGACCGCGTTCGGGAACCGCGCCGTGAGCCGGTCGGCCGCGGCTTGGCCACGGTGTGAGGAGCCGTTGTCGACCACCCAGAACACTCGCTTCGCCGACGCGTAGGGCTCTTGGGTCATGACCTGCTCGACCAGGGTCATGAACGGTAGGATGCCGGTCTTCGCGTTGCGGTGGGAGAGCACTCGGGCCTGGTGGACGTCGTAGGCGGCCAGGTAGGCGAGGGCGCCTTTGCGCTGGTACTCGTGGTTGACCCGCATCATCCGGGCGACACCGGGCGCCAGGGTGGGGTGGCAGCGGCAGCGGGCCTGGATGCTGGTCTTCTCGTCGCTGGAGATTACGTACTCGTCGGAGCCGAGCGGGACGCCGTCGTATTCGCGGGCGTAGAGGCCGAGCACGCGGGCGGCTTTGACGGCGAACTTCGGGTCGCGGATGAAGATCCAGGACTGGTGCTGCCAGGGTTTGATCGTGTCACGGGCAAGGATCCGGCGGATGGTCGACGCCGAGATCGCCGCGACGATGCCACGGTCGACGGCTTCAGCGGCCAGGTCCGGGTAAGTCCACCTCGACAGTGGCGTGCCGGTCTCGGCCGGTAGCTGGCAGGCCAGGGCTTTGACCTCGGCGACCTGGACCGGGGTGAACCGTGGCGGCCGTCCCGGGCGTGGCCGATCGGTGAGGCCGGCGAGGCCTTCGTCGGCGAACCGGCCGCGCCAGCGGCGCACGGTGTCGATGGTGAGGTCGTGCCGCCGGGCGATCGCGGCGTTGGAGTCTCCGCGGGCGGCATCACAGACGATCCGGGCCCGGATGACCTGCTGATATGCGGCGGTGTGGGAGTAGGCCAGAGCGGTGAGCCTGTGTCGTTCGGCGGCGGTCAAGGTGATTGGACGTGCGTGAGGGGCAGGCACCGGCCGGCTTCCATCGAAGATGATCTCGTTCAGGGCCGGTCGAGAATGCCGGTCAGACGTGCCGCAACCCGGCAGGACACGCCGGAGGCGGCAGGATGTGAACCCATGCCGGTCATTCCTGCCTCCACCAAGACGTCCCTGCCGCAGCGACTGCGGGCCCGGGCCAAGGAGAGGTGGCCGCAGCTGGCCGCAGTCCACGTGCGCTACCACGGCCACTTCGCCTACGTCACCGTCGAATTGACCGGCGGACAGCAGCACCTGCCGTTGATGCGACTGCGCTACAGCGGATCCGCCCACCGCTGGAGCCTCGCGACCTACCGGGCCAGCAACAACAGCTACGAAGACCAGTACTGGTTCGGCGGCACCACCGAAGAAGCCCTCGACTTCGTCTGCGACGTCCTCGTCAGTCCCATCAGCGACTGCACACATCCAAACCCCGGACCGTCAACCACCGAAGGACTTACGAACTGAAGCACT
>NZ_JBJZOG010000221.1:0-1700 GCF_047200535.1 Micromonospora mangrovicola
AACTGGATCTGGATCTGGCCCACTTTCCGTGATCGGGATTGACCCGGTCAGCTGAGCAGGACTCGCTTGCGGAGCAGGTCGAGGTTCGCGCGGCCATACATCTGTCGTTTGATCATCTTGATGCGATTGACGTGTCCTTCGACGACGCCGGAGCTGTAGGGAAGGGGCAGGCCGTTGAGGACGGCGTCGTGGTCACGGCGCAGACCGGCGATGAACGAGTGCAGGTCGGGCTGGTCGTCCGCGGCCACTGCGGCGATCCAGGCATTGAGGCGGTGCCCGTGGCGGCCGGTGAGGATCTCCGCGAACGCGCTGACGTGGTCCGCAATAGCGTTCAGGTGCGGGCAGGCAGCGCGGATCGTGGCGAGGCCGGCCTGGTCGTCGGGGTGCAGTGTGTCGGGGTGGCGCAGCAGCCAGGCGGTGATCCGGCGGACTTTCGGCGGCCGTAGTTGGGCTGGTGGTGGCGTGGCGGCGGCTCGTAGGGGTTGCAGGTAGGTGCGCAGGGTGGTGGCACTGCCGCGGTAGCCACGGGCGCGAATCTCGGCGAACAGTTCAGTGGCGTTGGTGATGCCATCGCTGAGGCGTTGGTGCAGGTAGTCGAGGTGGTCATCGAGGATGCTGGGCCGGCCGGCGCGAGGTTTGGCCAGGAGCTCATCGACGCTGCCGGCGCGGGCGAAGCGGCGCACGGTGCCGCGGGCGAGGTCGAGTCGCCGGGTGATCTCCCGGATGCTGTGGCCCTCAGCCCATAGCGCCTGAACCTGTTCGTAACGGCGTCGGGTTCGAGGCACCAACAGTCCCTGCTCTGCCCGTTGGGCAGTGGCATCGACGGCAACTTGGGTCAGGTCCGCCGTGACCGCCGGCGCCGGTTGTCAATCCCCTGGAAGCGTGGAGGGCTCCGTTATGCGGCTTGAGCCTCCAGAGCTCGTGCCGTTGATCGTTCGTAGTCGATTGGTGAGCGGCCGTCGCAGACGGAGTGCCGGCGGTGCCGGTTGTAGAAGTCGGTGATCCAGGTGGCGATCTTGATCCGGGCTTCGGTTCGGGTGTGGAACCGCCGGCGGTGTACGTACTCGACCTTGATGGTGGAGAAGGTGGCCTCGGCGACGGCGTTGTCGAAGCACGACCCGACCCGCCCCATGGACTGGCGCACCCGCCACCGGGCGCATGCCTTGGCGAAATCGGCGGAGGTGTACTCGCTGCCGCGGTCGCTGTGGAAGATCACTCCGGCGATGTCGCCGCCGCGGGTGACCGCGGCCATGTTCAACGCCGCGACGACCAGGTCGGCGTTGTGGTGGGCGCCCATGGCGTAGCCGAGGATACGTCGGGAGTACAGGTCGATGACGGTGGCGAGGTAGAGCTTGCCCTCGTCGGTGGAGATCTCGGTCATGTCACCGCACCAGGCGATATCCGGCGCTGGCGCGGTGAAGCTTCGCTTGATCAGGTCCGGGGCAGCCGGGCGTTTGCCCGGTCGGGTCAGTCCCCGGCGACGGCGCTTGGCTCGCGCGACGAGCCCCAGCTCGGCCATCACCGCCGCGATGGTGTTGTCGGAGACCTGCCAACCCTGTTCACGCAGCTCGTCACCGATACGCGGGCTGCCGTAGGTGCCGCCGGAGTCGTCGAAGACCTTGCGCACCGCGTCGGCCAGCCGGACCCGACGGTCCTGCCGGGGTGTGGGCGGCCGGTCGCGCCACTTGTAGAACCAGGAC
>NZ_JBJZOG010000222.1:0-1694 GCF_047200535.1 Micromonospora mangrovicola
AGCCTCGATCCACCGACGCGGTTCGCCCTGAAGGTCGGTTGAATAGTTTCGGTATTGGGTGGTTTCGGAGCACGGCGGGATCGCCGATTACGTGATCGGCTTGCTCCGGGCGGGGTCGTTCGGGGGTGGGACGGGGGTTCGTGGCCTGCGGTGGGGCCGCCTGGTTGTGGTCGGTGTGCCGTGGTTAGCCGGGTGCCGGGTGGACGGCGGTGAACAGGTTGTCGAACGCGGCCTGCCAGGGCCAGTGTTCGGGTAGGTGCAGGTGGACGGCGCGGGCCCGGTGGGCGAGGCGGGCGGCGACGTTGATGATCCGGGTGCGGATGGTGGTGGTCCGGGCGGCTGTCCAGGTTCCGGCGGCGAGGTGTCCGGCGGCGCGGGTGAGGTTGTGGGCGAGTCCCGCGCAGGTCAGCCAAGCGTCGTTGGCGCTGAACCGGCCGGAGGGCAGGTGCGCGAGCGGCCCGGCGATCAGATCCGCGTTGACCTGCTCGATGACCGCGTGCTGGCGGTGCTGGGCTTCGGCCTGGGTCAGGGTGAACGGGCTGTCGGTGAAGACTGCGTGATATCGGTAGGCGGGCAGGAGTTCTTCCTGGCCAGAAGCTTGGGTGGGATCGTCGCGGCGGATGCGGCGCACGATCAGCCGGGCGGTCACCTGGTGCCGGGTGCCGGCGAATGCGGTGTAGATGGTTTCGGCGATCTGCGCGTCGGAGATCCACCGCTGCTCATCCTCGTCCCAGACGGCCTGCGGATACCGGATGTCGATCCACTGATCGTCGCTGATGCTGTCGCAGGTGGCGCGGACCTTGGCGTCGATACGGGCGGTGACCGAGAACCGTACCCGACGCCGTCGGCAGGTGCTGATGACCGTCTTGGTGTAGAACGCGGAGTCGGCCCGGACCACGATCTCGCCGGTCGCGCCGCAGGATCGGGCGGTGGTGATCGTTTCGGCGATCATGCTGGCCGCGCCACGAGCGGAACCGGCGTTACCGCTGCGCAGCCGGGTCGCCGCGACGACCGGCGCGGCAAGCGGCGTCGACAGCGTCGCGACCAGGGGGTTGTAGCCGCGTAGCCAGACGTTGTAGCCGCCGACCTTGGCGTGACCGAAGCCGATGCCCTGTTTCTGCTTGCCGTAGACCCGGCGCAGCATCGAGTCGATGTCCACGAAGGTCAGCACGTCCGCGCCGGCCAGGATCGGCGCCTGCCCGGCCAGGCCGATCAGGGTGTCCCGGGCGGCGGCTTGCAACTGCCGGACGTGCCCGTGGCTGAACGTGCGCAGGAACGAGCCGAGTGTCGACGGCGCGTACACGCCGCCGAACAACGAGCGCATGCCGCCATGCCGGGCTACGTCGAGGTCGTCAATGCTGTCCGCGCCTGCGAGCATCCCGGCCACGATCGTGGCGACCTTACCGGCCGGGTTCGCGCCTTTGTCCGTCGGCAGGCTCACTCGGTCGGCGACCGCGTGGTGCAGGCCAGCCTGCTGGGCCAGGCGCATCACCGGAACGAGGCCGGCACACGACACCAGATTCGGGTCGTCGAACGTCGCGCGTACCACCGGCGCGTCATGGCGTAATCTCACCTGCGAGGTGCCCTCTCGAACCGGCGGAATAGAAGCGTGAGAACTCCTATCCTTCCAGTTCAGAGGGCACTTTCTATCTCCGGGGTTCCATCAGCCTGAACCTCATCGGTGGATCGAGGCT
>NZ_JBJZOG010000223.1:0-1617 GCF_047200535.1 Micromonospora mangrovicola
GGTCAAGCCCCTGGAAGTGGTGTAACGGCTGATCTTTCGAGTTGTGCTGGTTAGAAGGGTTGTGTTCCGGGCTGGTCGGTGGCGGGTTTGCTGGTTTCGGGTTGCCAGTGGTCGATGTCGTGGGGCCAGGCTGCGGGACGGCCGTGGCCGTCCCAGAAGCCGGTCTCGGTGCCGGTGGCGGCCAGGGCGGCGTTGAGTTTCTCGCGTTCGGCTGGGGTGGGGATGGTGTGGTCGCCTGTCACGTCGGTCATGCTGCGGTCTCCAGTTGGGGCAGGCCCGCGCTCGTCGTGGTGGTTGTGGTGGTCTCGCGGGCCTTGGCGAGGATGTCGAGGGCGAAGTAGCGGCGGCCTTCGGTCCATTCGTCGTGTTGTTCGGCAAGGACGGCACCGACGAGGCGGGTGACGGCGTCACGGTCGGGGAAGATCCCGACGACGTCGGTGCGGCGGCGGATCTCCTTGTTGAGTCGTTCGTTGGGGTTGTTCGACCAGATCTGGCGCCAGATCTGTTGCGGGAAGCCGGTGAAGGCGAGCAGGTCGGCGCGGGCATCGTCGAGGTGGGCGGCCACCGCGGGCAGCGACCTGCTGACCGAGTCGAGGAGTTTGTCGAACTGGGCGTGGACCGCAGCGGCGTCGACCTGGTCGTAGACCGAGTGCAGCACGGTCTTGACCGCCGGCCACGCGGACTTCGGACACACCGCCATCAGGTTCGCGGCGTAGTGCGTGCGGCAGCGCTGCCAGGACGCGCCGGGCAGGTTCGCAGCGATCGCGTCGACCAGGCCGGGGTGGGCGTCGCTGGTGACCAGCAGGGTGCCGGTCAGGCCGCGGGCGACCATGTCGGCGAAGAACGCGTTCCATGCCTGCTTGGTTTCGCTGGTGGCGACCTTGACGCCGAGGACCTCGCGGTGGCCGTCGGCGTTGACGCCGGTCGCGACCAGCACGACCGCGTTGACGACTCGGCCCTGCTCGCGGACCTTCATGGTCAACGCGTCGGCGGCCACGAACGTGAACGGCCCCGACTCGCCCAGCGGCCGGGTGCGGAACGCCGCGACCTGGGCGTCCAGGTCGGCGGCCATCCGCGAGACCTGTGACTTGGACAGGCTGGTGATGCCCAGCGACTGGACGAGTTTGTCCATCCGCCGGGTGGACACGCCGAGCAGGTAGCAGGTCGCGACCACGCTGACCAGCGCGGCCTCGGCCCGCTTACGCCGTTCGAGCAGCCACTCGGGGAAGTAGGAGCCCGACCGCAGCTTCGGAATGGCCACGTCGATGGTGCCGACGCGGGTGTCGAGCTCGCGGCGCCGGTAGCCGTTACGGGAGTTGACCCGTTCCGGCGAGACGCTGCCGTACTCGGCGCCGCAGACCGCGTCGGCCTCCGCCGACAGCAGAGAATTGATCACCGTGGACAGCAGGTGCCGCATCAGATCCGGTGACGCGTCGGTCAGTGCCTGGCCCAGCAGGCCGGCAGGGTCGATGATGTGAGGTGCGGTCATCGCGGTAGTCCCTTTCGAGAGTGCTGTGGAAGGTTCACTCGAAAGATCACGCGATGGCCGCGTTCTATGCCGGACGGGCTGTCCGACGATCACGCCAACCGCGTTACACCACTATCAGGGACGCCACT
>NZ_JBJZOG010000224.1:0-1556 GCF_047200535.1 Micromonospora mangrovicola
CCCTGGGTGTCAGGGTCGGGTGAAACCAGCGGTTCAGAGCAAGTAGCCCTCCCGGGGCGAGGATGGATTCTCCTTCGATGACGCTTTCCAGCACTGACTTGTCCGTCGGGCACGATGGGGCCATGGCGACGGAAGGACCTCGAGCGGACCGGCCGCGGCGGCGGTCGTTCGCTCCAGCGGAGAAGCTGCGGCTGCTCGCCGAGTATGAGCAGGCCGTCGCCGAGGGCGATGGCAACGGGTATCTGCGCCGTAACGGCTTGTACTCGTCGTTGATGAGTGAGTGGCGCCGCGCCCGTGATGCCGGCCTGCTCGAGGGGAAGAAGCCCGGCCAGAGCGTCGGACGCCCGAGTGGGGAGCAGGCCGAGATCGCTCGGCTGCGCCGGGAGTTGGAGTTGGCGAACCGGAAGATCGCCCGGACTGAGGCGGCGTTGGACATCATGGGAAAAGCACACGCGCTCTTGGCCGAGATCTCCGAGAGCGCGGACACCGGCACCAAGCCGACCAAGCCCTGACCGACGCCCACGCGCAATTGCTCGCTGCGGCGACGTCGACCCGCAGTGCGGCCCGGTTGACCGGGATCGCCCGCAGCACCGCCCACCGACGCGCCCGCACCCCGGATGGGCGTGCGCCGGCGTCGCGGCCGGCGCCGGTGAACCGACTGTCTGACGCTGAACGCGCTCACGTTTTGGCGGTGCTTGACAGCGATCGGTTCGTCGACACCACCCCGACCGAGGCCTTCGCGACGCTGCTCGACGAGGGCGTCTACCTGGCCTCGATCTCCACCCTCTACCGCATCCTGCGCACCAACGATCAGGTCGTCGACCGGCGCCGCCAGGCCCGACACCCCACCCGGGCCCGCCCGGAGCTGACCGCGACCGGGCCGGGGCAGGTGTTCACCTGGGACATCACCAAGCTCCCCGGCCCGACCAAGGGCGTCTACTACGACGCCTACGTCATGATCGACATCTGGTCGCGATACATCGTCGGGCACCACGTCGCCGCCAGAGAGAGCGCCGAGATCGCCCACGACTTCATCACCGAGATCATCACCCTGCACGGCGTCCCGCAGGTCGTGCACGCCGACCGCGGCACCTCCATGACCTCCACACGCGTCGCCACACTCCTGGCCGACCTGCGCGTCACCCGCACGCACTCCCGACCCCGGGTCAGCAACGACAACCCGTTCTCCGAAGCCGTGTTCAAGACCGTGAAGTACCACCCCACGTTCCCCGAACGCTTCGGATCCCTGGCCGACGCCCGCGCGTTCTGCGACACGTTCTTCGGCTGGTACAACCACGAACACCACCACGCCGGGATCGGCCTGCACACCCCCGCCGACGTCCACTACGGCCACGCCGCCGCCCAGCAGAAGCAACGCGAACAGGCCCTCGACACCGCCTGGACCGCCCACCCCGAACGCTTCTCCCGCCGGCCCAGACCAAAATCGCTGCACCTGCCCGACGCCGTCTGGATCAACCCGCCCGAACCGGCAACCGATCAACCGCTACCCCAAGCGGCGTAACACCCACTGGTCCCACCGACCTTGACAAGTTCCG
>NZ_JBJZOG010000225.1:0-1525 GCF_047200535.1 Micromonospora mangrovicola
CGGAACCTGTCAAGTCAAGTGAGACGTTTTCGTGGTCAGGTGTTCTGTAGTTCGGTGGGTTGAGCTGCGGGTTTGTTGATCCACACGGTGTTGGGCAGGGCCGGGGGTCGGGGGCGGCGGGTGAACCGGTCGGGGTGGGCCCGCCAGGCGGTGTCGAGGGTGCGTTGCCGCTGGTCGTGTACGTCTCCGGCGGTGCCGTAGTGCACCGATGCCGGGGTGTGCAGGCCGATCCCGCTGTGGCGGTGCTCGTGGTTGTAGTAGGTGAAGAACTCGGTGCAGAACTCGCGGGCGTGGGCGAGGGAGACGAACCGGTCGGGGAACGCGGGACAGTACTTCAACGTCTTGAACTGCGCCTCGGAGTACGGGTTGTCGTTCGACACCCGGGGCCGGGAGTACGAGCGGGTGACGTCAAGGTCGGAGAGCAACTCGGCGACGGGTTTCGAGGTCATCGACGAGCCCCGGTCGGCGTGCAGGACCTCGGGCCGGACCCGGTTACGGGCGATGGCGTCATCGATCAACTCCCGGGCGAGCATCGAGTCCTCGCCGGCCGCGACGTGCCAGCCGACGACGTACCGGGAGTACACGTCGATGATCACGTACAGGTGGTAGAACACGCCCCGCGCCGCGGTTTTCAGGCGGGTGATGTCCCATGACCACACCTGCGACGGTCCGGTGGCGGCCAGCTGCGGGATGGTGCGTGGCGGGTGGGTGGCCTGCCGCCTGCGTTCCCGGCTCTCCCCGGCCTCGCGCAGGATCCGGTACATCGTGGACTGCGAGCACCAGTACACACCCTGGTCGAGTTCGCGGGCCCAGACCTGCGCCACGGACATCTCCGCGTACTCATCCCGATGCAGCAGATCGAGGACCGCGCGGCGTTCGGCCTCGCCCAGCGTCGACGGTGGGGGTGTCTTCGGCCGGTGCGGCCGGGACACCACGGGCTGCTGCTGGCGCCGGTAGTGCGTGGCGCGGGACCGGCCGGTCAACCGGCACGCCCCGGCCACACCCAGCAGCGGCACCAGCTTGTCGAACGCCGTGTTCAGCGCCTGCGCGGCCGCGTCGGGGTGTCGTCCGCGCTCTCGGACAAGCTTTCCAAGAGCGCGTGCGCTTTTCCCATGATCTCCAACGCGGCCTTCGTCCGCGCCAAGTCCGCTTCCAGACGCTCGTTACGCCGCCGCAACCGCTCAACCTCGGCCGCCTCCGCGCTACGCCGGCGGCTCTCCCCAACAGGGCTTTTTCGAGAGCCGAGAGCGGTCAACGCCCCGGCATCCCGCGCGGCCCGCCACTCCAGGATGTGGGAGTGGTACAGGCCCTCCCGGCGCAGGATCGCCGCCCCCTCACCCGAGGCCTTCGCCGCGTCGTACTCCGCCACGATCCGCAGCTTGTACTCCGCGGTGAACGTCCGCCGCTTCGGCCGTCCGCCCTGCTCACCCGGGGTGTTGGGTAGTGTCACGATGATCCTCTTCCTGTCTCCCGTCGAGCCTAGCTCGACCGGAACGGCTGTCTCATCTCAGCCTGACAGACAGGG
>NZ_JBJZOG010000226.1:0-1509 GCF_047200535.1 Micromonospora mangrovicola
TACGGCAGCCGCCATTGGCTAGTTGACCAGGGCGTATTCGCGGTTGAGTCGGGTGCGTTGGTGGAACCAGCGTGAGCGGGCTTGGTGGCGGCGGCGCCAGTCGGTCCAGTGTTCGGCGTGGTGGGGTGGTTTCGGCCGGTGGCTGAGTCTGGCCAGGAGGCGTCGGGTCTCGGGGATGGTCAGGGGGATCCGGCCGGGATCGTCTGGCGGGGCCTGATCGGGAGTGACTGGTGGTGGGGCCTGGGTGTCGGTGCGGTGGTGTAGTTGCGCGGTGGTGACGGCGCAGACGGCCAGGGCGGCCATGACCAGCACGGTGTGTCGTCGGATCGCGCCGTGGAGGCGGGCCTGGCACTGGTCGAGGCCGAACTGGTCCTTGCCGAACTCGAAGTCCTCCTCGACTGGCCAGCGTAGTCCGGCGGCGCGGATCAGCCGGGTCATGCTCTTCGGTTGCCCGTCGGGCTGGTAGCAGTAGTGAAAGGCCAGCTCGCCGGTGCGTAGGTGCCGGCGGACCAGCAGCACGTGGCGGGGGTTGGCGGTGGCGATCTGCACCCACCCGTACCAGCGTTGCCCTTTCGACCCGGTCCCGGCGCTGCGGACCTCCCACCGCCGCTGGTCGTCCACCAGCTCCTCGACGGCCTGCCGGCAGGTCAACCGCACGCCGGCACCAAGGTCCAGCAGGAACGTGGAGGCCACCCGCAGCACGTACGCCTGTTGCTGGTGTTCGAAGAACTCCCGCAGCTGCGTGCAGGCGCCGTACACCTCGTCCCCGCACATGACGTCGAAGCGGATGCCGTCGGTGTAGGCGTCGGTGCAGATGTCGATCGCCAACTGTCCCTTGGTGCGGAACAGCAGGTCGCCCGGGATCCCCATCGCCTGGGCGGTCTTGGCGTCGTCGATCTGTTCGGCGGGGATCCACTGCCGGAACCCGATCAACCCGTGCCCCAGGCCTTCCCGCACATACGACAGGTGCACGGTGTTGATGCCGTTCTCCACCCGGCCCGCGCAGCCCATGTACTGCCGTTTCACCCCGCAGGTGGCGGTGCCGCGTTTCTGCTGGCCGGTCTCGTCCAACGCCCCGACCACCAGCCCCCGACGTCGCCGGCGGGCCGCGGTGGCCAGCCCGTCGACCACGAACCGGCGGACCAGACGCATCGCTTCGTCGGTGTCCCACACCGCCCGGTTCAACAACCGCTGCACCCGGTCCGGACCACGGTCCCCGACGTACTCCGCGATCGTCCACCCGTTACGTTTCGGCAGGTCACTGGCCACCGCAGACACGTACTTATCCGCCTGCTGCCAGGTCTGCACCCGCACGAAACACGACCGCAGCCGCTGCATCAGGTCGGCCCGCAACCGCTGGGCCCGGCCAGCCGCTATCCTGGCAGCCGCAGCCGCCCGTGATCTTGTTGTCGTCACACACACATGATCATCAGGGCGGCTGCGTCCACATTGCCCGCCCCGCCACCCGCATCAGCCCAGCTCACACGGTTAATGGCGGCTGCCGTACTA
>NZ_JBJZOG010000227.1:0-1492 GCF_047200535.1 Micromonospora mangrovicola
TGCCGTGACCACAAACGTTCGCCGGGTTGGTTGCGGGGGAATTTGTCGTACTGGTGGTGTTGGGTGGGGTTGTGCCTCGTCGTCGTGATTCTGCCGCGCCTCGGGTGGTGCATCGCACCGCGCGTGTGGCGTTGCGGGTGACGTCAGGGCAGCGGCGGCGGTGTTTCGGGCTGCTGCGTTCGGCCGGTGACGTGTGGGCGTGTGTGTTGGAGGTCAACGGGTGGCGACGTCGCCGCCGGGATGCGCCGCTGGTGGGCTATCAGGAGTTGTGTCGGGAGCTGTCCGTGTCGGGGCCGGGCACCTTCGGGGAGTTGGATTCGACGGGTGCCCGGTCGGTGTTGCGGCGATTCTCCGACGCGTGGTTCGCGGCAGCGAAATGCCGCAAGGGCGGTGACGTGTCGGCGCGGTTCCCGCGGCGTCGCCGCGGGTTGATGCCGGTGCGCTGGTATCACGGCACGTTCACCCTCGACGGGCGTCGGGTCCGGGTCCCCTGCGCCAAGGGTGCTGCGCCGTTGTGGGTGCGGTTGGCGCGCGAGTTGCCGTATCCGGTCGAGCAGGTCCGCTCTGTCACGCTGCTGTGTGAGGGCGGCCGGCTGTTCCTGGACGTCACTGCTGAAGTGCCGGTCGCGACGTACCCGGCCGGTGAGGGACCGGACCCGGCCAGGGTGGCGGGGGTGGACCTGGGGATTATCCACCCGTACGCGGTGGCCGGCTCCGACGGTGCGGGGCTGTTGGTGTCGGGGCGGGCGATCCGCGCCGAGCATCGCATGCACCTGGCCGACACGAAGGCCCGCCGCCGTGCGGTCGCCCGGCGGGCGCCGAAACCGGGGCAGCGAGGGTCACGGCGGTGGCGTCAGTACCGGCGCCGGGCGCGGCAGGGGGAGAGCCGGCATCGGCGTCGGGTGCGTCAGGCCCAACACGAGGCCGCCCGCCAGGTCGTGTCCTGGGCGGTACGCCAGCGGGTCGGTGTGCTGCACGTCGGCGACCCGCGCGGCGTGCTCGACCTGGACGCGGGACGGCGGCACAACCTGCGGCTGCGGCAGTGGCAGATCGGCCGGCTCCTGCAGGTCCTCACCGACAAAGCTGTCCTCGCCGGCATCACCCTCCATCTCGTCGACGAACGTGGCACCTCGTCGACCTGCCCGTCCTGCCGGCGGCGGGTGCCGAAACCCCGCGGCCGGGCCATGTCCTGCCCACACTGCTCGTTTTCTGGGCACCGTGACCTCGTCGCGGCCGCCACCATCGCCACCCGCACCCCGGGCGGCGGAACCGCCACCCCCACGCCCGCTCGGGTGCCCGGGGTGGTCACGCACCGTCGAGCCGGACGACACCTCCCCGGTGCCGGCCAGTCCCGACGTGACCCCCGCCGCCAGGCGGCGCGAGGATCAGTTGGCCCGCGGAGGCCCGCCCCACCAGCCGGTGGGGAGTCGCTCGCCCAAAAGGCGAGGATCCACAACCCCCACCGGACACCCGGTGAACGTTGGTGGACACC
>NZ_JBJZOG010000228.1:0-1464 GCF_047200535.1 Micromonospora mangrovicola
ATGTGGGGCACCGGCTACTGGCACGTGCCTGGCACGCGGCCATCTGATCCGTCGTCCCAAGACCACTTCGTATCCGTTCGCCAACGTGCGCGAGGCCTTGGTCGCCGCAGCGGTTTCACTTGATGGCCGACAGACTGGCCTAGTGATCTTCTAGTCCCGTGCGAAGCGCACCTGGTCGATGATCGGCTCGCAGGGACATGTCGAGGCAACCTCGTTCATGAGCCCGAAGATCCGAGCGCTCAGCAGGACCAGCAGCACGATGCCAACCACCATCCCGCTGAGCAGACCCACGGCCATCTTTGGGCGCCGCTGGCGCCGTGCACGAAGAACCGCTACCAGCACGGCTGCTGATGCGACCAGGGCCACGAAGTAAGCGGCTGCGAGTCCGGACGCCAGTTGGTCTCCCGCGTCTTCTTCGCCAGTGAAGATCCCTACGTATCCGAAGGCGACGACCGCAACGAGATAGCCGAACAGCCCGAGCATGAAACCGGCGCCCACGCCAGGAACTGGAGGCGTTTCTTTCCCTGGAGTTGCCTGCTCGGCAGCCTCGGTCGCGTCTACGTCGACAGGGTAATAGGCAAGCCAAGCCTTCGGGACCCGTCACGCATCAAACGGAGCCGATGTCGCGCACCAAGTGGAGGCCTGCATCGCCGGCGGTCGGCCGAGCCGGGCTCCCGAACGTCGGGCCGTCGTTTACTGTCACGCCGTGAATGGGAAACATGCCCGCCGGTGGGCCTTGGTGCTCGGGCCGCTGCTCCTCGTGGCGTCCGGCGTCCTCGTGCTGCGGTGGCTGTCGGTGCCCGACCCGCGGAAGCTGCCCGAGCCATTCCGGGAGCAGCTCGCATCGCGGGTGGTGGACGCACTCGAGCACGACCCGACCTTTCGCGCGGAACCGGGCCACCCAGATCTATGGCCTGTCTGCGTCGCCTCGGTGTTCGGGGTGGCGCCGGACTCGGCTGACACCGTCGACGAGGTCCGCACGATCTACACGCAGGTGGACTGCAAGTGGCTGAGCGAGGCAGATGTGGCGAAGGGAAACGCTGGTTCCGTCACCGACCCACTCTTCGGCGCCTCGATGCCGATCGCCGTGCGGCTGGGGCCGCCTGTCACCTATCAGACCCCGGAAAGCGGAGAGGGGATATACCCGGACAGCATCCGACGGATCTTCCCGAAACCCCTCCAAGCTGCCGCTTTCTCCGAACATGACCCGTCAATGATGAACGCGCTCGACGAGCGGATCATGCACCTGATGGCCTCGTCGGCGCCCTCGCCCTCCCACTCCTGACGGCCCTGATCACCGAGACGACGCCGGGGCGCCGCGTAATGCAGTCGCCCCGGCGTCGCATAACGGCCTCGGGATTAGAAGAAGATCGCGGATAGCTGGTCGGGCGGCTTCGCTCCTGGTCAGCCCGTCCGTGGCTGTCTGGCGACGTCGGCCCCGGTGGGGGGGGGGGGGGGGGGGGG
>NZ_JBJZOG010000229.1:0-1450 GCF_047200535.1 Micromonospora mangrovicola
GAGCAATGCTCGAAACCTGTGGATGAGCGTCGGGAGGCGTACCCTCCCGGCGACGCTCCATGTCCAAGGAATCGAGTAGAGCCCGCGCGCCAACGCGGGCCGGGAAGGTACGCCCGTGCTTACCGTAGTCAACCCGGAAGAGCCCACGCCAGCGACCGTGTCCGAGCCGGCCAGGACGGGCGGGTCGCTGATCGACGAGATCGTGCGTGACGGTGCCCGCCGGATGCTCGCCGCCGCGCTGGAAGCTGAGGTCGCCGCCTACATCGCCGCGCACGCGGCAGAGGTGGACGAGAATGGCCGCCGGCTGGTGGTGCGTAACGGTCACGCCCGGTCGCGGCAGGTGCTCACCAGCGCCGGCGCGGTGGAGGTCGTGGCGCCGCGGGTCAACGACAAGCGCATCGACGAGACAGGCGAGCGTCAGCGGTTCGCCTCGGCGATCCTGCCCGCCTGGTGCCGCAAGTCCCCGCAGATCAACGAAGTACTGCCGTTGCTCTACCTGCACGGGCTCTCGTCGTCCGACTTCGTGCCGGCGTTGCAGCAGTTCCTCGGCACCAGCTCGGGGCTGTCGGCTCCGGTGATCACCCGGCTCACCGCGCAGTGGCAGGACGAGGCCCGCGCCTTCGCCGGCCGGGATCTCTCCGGCGTCGACTACGTCTACTTGTGGGCCGACGGCGTGCACCTGAACGTGCGCCTGGACGAGGCGAAACTGTGCCTGCTGGTCATGGTCGGCGTGCGCGTCGACGGCCGCAAGGAACTCGTCGCCCTCGCGGAGGGCTACCGCGAGTCCACCGAGTCCTGGGCCGACCTGCTGCGTGACTGTAAACGCCGCGGCATGCGTGCCCCGGTCCTGGCCGTCGGCGACGGCGCGCTCGGGTTCTGGAACGCGCTTCGCGAGGTGTTCCCCACCACGCGGGAACAACGCTGCTGGTTCCACAAGATCGCCAACGTCCTCGGCGCGCTCCCGAAATCGGCGCATCCCGGGGCGAAGAAGGCCCTCGCGGAGATCTGGAACGCCGAGGACCGCGACCACGCCCGCCGCGCCGTCGCCGCGTTCAAGCTCGCCTACGGCGCCAAGTTCGGCAAAGCCGTCGCCAAGGTCGTCGACGACCTCGACGAATTGCTGGCCTTCTACGATTTCCCGGCCGAGCACTGGGTGCACCTGCGCACCACCAACCCGATCGAGTCGACGTTCGCCACCGTCCGGCACCGCACCAAGGTCACCAAAGGCCCTGGCTCGAAGGCCGCCGGCCTCGCGATGGCGTTCAAGCTGATCGAAGCCGCCCAGCAGCGGTGGCGGGCAGTCAACGCACCGCACCTGGTCGCCCTGGTCCGCGCCGGCGCCCGCTTCGAACGCGGCCGCCTCGTCGAACGGGCCACGACCGAACCCGTCACCTCCGACACCGCAGCCGCCTGATCAAGATTCCTCATCCACAAGTCTTGACTATTGCTC
>NZ_JBJZOG010000230.1:0-1436 GCF_047200535.1 Micromonospora mangrovicola
AGGTTTCCCAGCGGGTGCAGCAGGTGTATGGGCAGACCACGGTCACGATTTCCGCGGACGCGGGTTGGCTGGCGGACAAGGCCCGGGTGTATCCGGTGACGGTCGACCCGACGATCAAGGTGCAGCCGGTGCCGACCGATGCCCAGGATGTGGGGATCTACTCCGGGGCGACGACGACGAACTACAACGACACGTACCAGTTGAAGGTGGGTACGACCTCCAGCCAGGTGTGGCGGTCGTTGTTCAAGTTCAACCTGGACTCGATTCCGGCGAACATGCCGATCGATGATGCGCAGTTGCAGTTGTACTACTCGCAGACGCACACGGACTGGGCGTACGACGTGCCGATGGAGGCGCGTCGGGTGACGGCGGACTGGGACGAGTCGACGGCGACGTGGTCGACGATGAACGCCAAAATGGCTGGTGTGCCGGCGGGCAACGTCGTCACGAAGGATGACGGGGACTCCGGCACGTCGGTGACGGGGTCGTGGCCGTACTCGGGCAACGCCACGTTGACCCCGTTGGCGATCAACGGGGACTACCGGTACAACAACGACGCCACCACGGGCGACAAGCACACCTGGGTGCCGACGATCACCGAGGCGGGTGACTACCAGGTTGAGGTGCACTACGTGGGTGCCTCGGACCGGCCGACGAACGCCCCGTACACGGTTTACTACAACGGCGGGTCGAAGACCTACACCGTCGACCAGAGCACCCCGGCCAGCCAGGGTGCGTGGGTGACGTTGGGGACGCATCCGTTCGCCGCGGGCACGACCGGCAAGGTGGTGCTGGGTGACGTGTCCGGCAAGGCGGCGATCGCGGACGCGGTGCGGTTCACCAAGGCCGGCGCGGTGAAGGCGTATGGCAAGTCGAGCGTGTGGAACTCGTTCCCGGTGCGCAACGTGGTGCAGGACTGGGTCAACGGCACCTACGCCAACTACGGGTTCATGGTCAAGGCCCTCGATGAGGCGACGAAGGGCCGGGGCGGGCCGATCTACGAGGCGTCGGAGTACGCGTACAACAATGACCGCCGCGACTACAACCTGCCCAAGCTGGTGGTCACCTACGGCCGCCCGGGTGTGGCGGTGAACCCGCCGACCACCATCACCTCGACCGGTGCGGTGCTGGACTGGCCGGCGTATGTCGACCCGTCGACGGCGACGGGCGACGACATTGTGGAGTATCAGGTGCACCGCAGCGTGCACCAGAACTTCACCCCGAGCGCGGCGACGCTGGTCGCGCCGGTGTCGGCGGCCACGCGCACGTATCAGGACACGACGGCGGTGCCGACGGCGGCGGACAACACCGACCCGATGGCCCGCAAGTTCTATTACTACCAGGTGGCGGTGAAGACCCGCGACGGTGAGGTGATCGCCGGGCCGACGCAGCCGGCGATGCTGCCCAAGGCCGGGCAGATCACCCGGATCTACCGG
>NZ_JBJZOG010000231.1:0-1354 GCF_047200535.1 Micromonospora mangrovicola
TTCCGCGGTGGGGAGCGGCGTGAGGGCTTCCGCCGCGACGACCGTGAGGGTGGCTTCCGCGGTGGTGAGCGCCGTGAGGGCGGGTTCCGTGGTGGCGACCGTGAGGGTGGCTTCCGCGGTGGTGAGCGCCGTGAGGGTGGCTTCCGTGGTGGTGACCGCCGTGAGGGTGGCTTCCGTCGCGACAACGAGGGCCCGCGCGGTGGCGGCTTCCGCCGCGAGGGCGGCGTAGGCGGCGAGCGCGGCGAAGGCTTCCGTGGCGGTGAGCGCCGTGAGGGTGGCTTCCGTGGCGGTGACCGCGAGGGTGGCTTCCGTGGCGGTGAGCGCCGTGAGGGCTTCCGCCGCGACGACCGGCAGGGCGGCTTCCGGGGCGGCCGGGAGCGGGCCGACCGGGACGGCGAGCGTCGCGGTTACGGCGACCGTCCGCGCCGGGACGACCGGCGGCCGGGCGGTCACGGGCCGGACCGTGAGCGCCGGGACGACCGACGCGAGCGCGTCGAGGGGCGTGAGGGCGACCGGGCCGCCGCGCCGGCGTTGCCGGACGAGGTGGTGGCGAGCGACCTCGACTCCAGCGTCCGGGCCGAACTGCTGTCGCTGGCCAAGCCGGTGGCGGAGAGCGTTGCGCGGCACCTGGTGGCGACCGGCCTGCTGATCGACGACGACCCGGCGGAGGCGCTGGCCCACGCCATGGCGGCCCGTCGGCTCGCGTCGCGCATCGCCGCGGTGCGGGAGGCCGTCGGGCTGGCGGCCTACCACGCCGGGGAGTGGCAGACCGCTGTCGCCGAGCTGCGCACATACCACCGGATGACCGGGCTGCAGAGCCACGTGGCGGTGCTGGCCGACTGCGAGCGGGCGCTCGGCCGGCCGGAGCGGGCGATCGACCTGTTCCGCGGCGCGGACCGGGACAAGCTCGAACAGTCCGTGGCGATCGAGCTGCTCATCGTGGCGGCCGGCGCGCGTGGCGACCTCGGGCAGAAGGACGCGGCCGTGGCGATGCTCCAGGTCCGCGAGTTGACCGCCGACTCGGCCGAGCCGTGGGCGGCGCGGCTGCGGTACGCGTTCGCGGACGCGCTGCTCGCCGTGGGGCGGCGCGAGGAGGCGCGGGAGTGGTTCTCCCGGGCCGCCGACGTGGACGCCGAGGGCGAGACCGACGCCGCCGAGCGGCTGCTGGAACTCGACGGCGTGATCATCGAGGGTGACGACGAGGAGGACGAGGAGCTCGCCGCCGGGCCGGGTGCCCCGGGGGCCGCGCCGGCCCGCCCGGACGCCGCCCTCACCGGTGCCGACTCCGACGAGGAAGCCGACCTCGACGCCCGCCATGCCGATGACGAGGACGACGACCTCGACACCGACGACG
>NZ_JBJZOG010000232.1:0-1342 GCF_047200535.1 Micromonospora mangrovicola
CTCAACCCTGGCCAGGAACGCGACGTCCTCGCCCACGCCGGGGCGGCTCGTGTCGCCCACAACTGGGCACTGGCCCGGATCAAGGCGGTCACGGATCAGCGGGCCGCGGAGCGCACCTACGGTGTGCCGCACGAGCAGCTCACCGAGAGCCTGTCGTGGTCGCTCGCCGGGCTGCGCAAAGCGTGGAACGGGGCGAAGACCGAGGTCGCGCCGTGGTGGTCCGAGGTGTCCAAGGAGGCGTTCAACACCGGCCTCGACGCCCTGGCGCGTGGGTTGAAGAACTGGTCCGAGTCCCGCAGCGGTAAGCGGGCCGGTCGGCCGGTCGGCTTCCCCCGGTTCAAGTCGCGGCGGCGCACCACAGCATCGGTGCGGTTCACGACCGGGGCGATCCGGGTCGAGCCCGACCGTATGCACGTGGTGCTGCCGAGGCTGGGCCGGCTGAAGCTGCACGAGTCGGCCCGCAAGCTTGCCCGGCGCGTCGACAACGGCACCGCCCGGATCATGTCGGCCACGGTGCGCCGTGAGGCTGGGCGCTGGCATGTCTCGTTCACCGTTGAGGTCGAACGCGCCGAGCGGACCCCGACGCGGCCGGGCTCTGTGGTCGGCGTGGACGTGGGAATCAAGCATCTCGCCGTGCTGTCCACCGGTGAGCTGGTCGACAACCCGCGCCACCTGCTCGCCACGCAGGCCAGGCTCCGCGCGCTGGGCCGGGCGCTGTCGCGCAAGACCGGCCCGCACCGGCGTACCGGCCGGCGCCCGTCGAAACGCTGGGAACGCGCGGCGGCCCGGCTCGCTCGGGCGCACGCCCGAGTGGCGAACCTGCGCCGGGACGGCCTGCACAAGCTCACCACCAGCCTCGCCGCAACGCATGGCACGGTGGTGGTCGAAGACCTCAACGTCACCGGCATGCTCGCCAATCGGCGTTTGGCCCGGCACATCGCTGACGCCGGGTTCGCCGAGATCCGTCGGCAACTGGCGTACAAGAGCACCTGGAACGGCGGCCGGCTGCTCGTGGCCGACCGCTGGTATCCGTCCTCGAAGACCTGCTCGGGCTGCGGCGCGGTGAAAACCAAACTCGCCCTTTCCGAGCGTGAGTACGCCTGCCAGGCGTGCGGCCTGGTCATCGACCGGGACCGCAACGCCGCCCTGAACCTGGCCGCCCTGGCAGCTGAATTCGACACCGCCGGGAGTGGCCCGGTGGCAGCACGTGGAGCCGACCGGAAGACCCGCATACGCGGGCAGGTGGCCGTGAAGCGTGAACCCGGCACGGCACCCGCCGGTCAGACCGGGACCGTCCCACCGCAAGGTAGGACTATCGATCGTGTGCTTACCAGAGCGCACT
>NZ_JBJZOG010000233.1:0-1323 GCF_047200535.1 Micromonospora mangrovicola
TAATGAATAGCCGGCTCGCCGGCATCCCGACCGTCCTTTGTTCGACACCGCTCCATCGCATCGGTACGACGGCGAGGCAGCGGAGGTGTTTGCCGGTCAGATGCACACCGACGGCGGACCCGGCGGGCTCGCCGCCGACGCCGAGGCCGCGGTACAAGCGATCGATCCGGCGCACGGCTCGGCGTCGTCCGAATTCGATTGGCAAGATGATTGAGCCGGTTCTACGGTCGCGCGATGCGCCCTGGAGAGATCGTCGTCGCTGTTGAGCAGATACGCGCCCTGATCGACGAGCAGTTCCCCGAATGGTCGGACCTGCCGATCGTTGCGCAGCCGTTGAACGGCACCGACAACGCGCTGTTCCGGCTGGGTGATTCCCTGACAGCACGGCTGCCGCGGGCCCAGTGGGCGGTCGACCAGGTGGCGACCGACGCGACCTGGCTGCCGCAGCTGGCACCGCATCTGCCAGTGCCGGTGCCGGTGCCGATCGCGGTCGGCCGGCCGGGCGGGGGCTATCCGTGGCCGTGGACGGTCGTCCCGTGGCTGAACGGGCGCAATCCGGAAGCCGGGCAGGACCTCGTCGACCTCGCCGTCGACCTCGCCGCCTTCGTGCGCGCGATGATCGCGATCGACCCGATGGACGGGCCAGTCAAGGAGGGGATCCAGCGCGGCGTACCTCTGGTGCAGCGGGACGAGCTGACCCGCCGGTCGATCGCGGCGCTGGGCAACCGGATCGACGGGCGAACGGTGACCGCGGCGTGGGACGAGGCGATGACGACGGACGAGTGGCCCGGACCGCCGGTATGGCTGCACGGTGATCTCCTGGAAGGCAACCTGCTGGTCGACCGGGGCAGGCTCACCGGGGTGATCGACTTCGGCGGTCTCGGCCGCGGCGATCCGGCGGTCGAGGTACGACCGGGCTGGAGCCTGTTCGATGCCCGCCCGCGGGCCGCCTACCGGGAGGCGCTCGGGTTCGACGAGGCGACCTGGGTGCGCGGGTGGGCCTGGATGCTGTCGGGCTCGCTCTACTGGCTGGCGGACCTATGGGACTCGATCAGCGAGGACGACCGCGAGGACACGATCCGCTACATCGACTACATCGTGCGTCACCGCCACGACTGACCTGCGATGCCCACGCGATCACCGTCGGGCGACGCCCGGACGGCAGCGTCCAGAGCCCGGCCGCGAAGCTAAGTCGGCTGACGCTGGCGAGCAGCGCGGCCGGGGCCGCCCACCTTGCGAGTGGGGGCCCTGGCCGTCGCCCGCGCCAGCCTGCTGCGCGACAGCCGGTGGGAATGGGCGCCGCGACTACACAGCGACCTGCAG
>NZ_JBJZOG010000234.1:0-1291 GCF_047200535.1 Micromonospora mangrovicola
GGGGGGGCGGGGGGGGGGGGGTGTGGGGGGGGGGGGGGGGGGTGGTGGTGGTGGGGTCCCCCCCCCCCCCCCCGCGGACCCCCCCCCCCCCCCCCCCCCCCCCCCCCGCTTCGGCCAATGTAACGAGAATTTCTCCGAAGGCGCTGCGCCGGCCACCCGGTGCGCGGGTGGGGAGGCGGTCATAGGCTCGGCCATACATCGAGGCCCGGCACTTCCCGGCCACCCCGAGTGGAGCGACGGACGCGATCGAGGGGGCGCGTCCGACGCCGGCCGTCGCCGAGGCCCGAGTCCACACTGACCACGGAGGACCCTTTGCGTCGTTCCGCTCTACTCACCTCCCTGACCACCGCGACGGTCGCGGCGGTCCTGGCCGGCGCCACCCCGGCCTCGGCGATCAACACCTACAATGCCCAGCCCGCTCCCGAGCGCACCGAGGTCGGCGCCATGCTGGCCCTCTGGGACCGGGACGGGGACGGCGTCTCGGAGACCATCGACTGGTACTGCTCCGGCACGATGGTCGACCGGAACACCTTCCTCACCGCCGCGCACTGCACCACCGACTGGCCGGATGGCGTCCGGTTCTACGTCTCGCTCGATCAGGACGTGCAGGGTGCGCTCGACAAGGCCAAGGCCGAAGGGCTGAGCCCGGCCGAAATCGCCGCCGAGGTGGGGGTCGAGGGCACCGAGCACACCAGCCCGGACTACCCCGGCAACTCCGTCGACGCGCACGACATCGCGGTGATCGAGTTCAGCGACAGCCAGGCCGCCGAGCTGGCGGGGCGCTGGCCGTTCACCCCGGCCGCCCTGCCCACCGCCGGCCTGTTCGACGCGCTCGGTCCCCGCGGGCTCGACGCGACGACCTGGCAGGTCATGGGGTACGGCACGGAGGAGGCGCTGAACGGCCCGGGCGGCCAGGCCCACCCGGGCGGCGGCGTCCGGATGAAGGCCGAACTGGGCTTCGACGCGCTGAACAAGACCTGGCTGCGGCTGGCCATGAACGAGAGCCGGGGCTACGGCGGCGCCTGCTACGGCGACTCGGGCGGCCCGAACTTCGCCACCGTCGACGGGAAGCTGGTGCTGGCCGGCACCACCATCACCGGGGACACCCCCTGCTACGCCACCAACGTGGCGTACCGGGTGGATACCCCGAGCGCCCGGGGCTTCCTCGGCGACTTCGTCGACCTGCCCTGACCGCGAAACCGACCGGCGGGGGGGGGGGGGGGGGCCCCCCCCTCCCCCCCCCCCCGGGGGGACTTTTTGAAGGGGGGGGGTCGCCTCCGGGAGAGAACCC
>NZ_JBJZOG010000235.1:0-1247 GCF_047200535.1 Micromonospora mangrovicola
GCACCGGCACGGGGGCCAGCTCCGGCACCGGCACGGGGTCCGGGTCCCGCAGCGGCACCGGCTCGGCGGCGGCCGGCGGCACCGGCAGCGGCATCTGGGGCGGCGGCACGGGGGCCGCGGCGACGGCAGCCAGGAACGGCTCCCGCTCGGCGGCACGAGCCAGGGCGGCGGCACGCTCGGCCGCGATCGCCGCGCGCCGCATCTGCGACAGCACCACCAGCCCGATCGACGCCACGACCACCAGGCCGTCGACGGACAGCGGCAGTGTGCTCGCCGTCAGCCAGTCCTCGCCGTACTCCAGGGCCAGGCCCTTCATGTGCCGGTAGCTGGCCAGGGCGGCGACGCCAGCGACGATCACGGTGCCGCCCAGCCGCACCACGTTCAGCAGCCGGCTCCGCGGTGCCGGCACCCGCGTCATCACCTCGGAGCACAGCAGCAGCGCCAGAGGTGCCCAACCGGCGACCGCCTTCGCGCCGGCGCCGGCACCGGCGTGCGCGATGTTCGCCGCCAGCGATGCCGCGATGCCGGCACCGAACGCCAGCCACACCGACACCCACGCGCCCCTGCTGGGGCGCTCCGGCACGTCGACCTTCTCCACGTGAACCACGCCGGCTTACCCGGCGGCCTCGGCGGCACCGCCGCCGGTCGGCAGTGCCGGCACGCCCGGCACCGTCTCGCTCTCCATCGGTTTCCCCTCCAACAGGTCGAGGCCGCCCGGTGGTCCCGGGCGGCTCTCCTCGGTCGTCACAGGCGGGTCAGCGTCTCCCCCACCAGCTCGCCGCGCTCGGCCACCGCCCGCTCGTGCTCGTGCAGGTGGTCGGGCACAGCAGCCGCGTCTGCCGCCACAGGGCCAGCTCCAGGCCCTCCTCCGGGTCGAACAGGCACAGCCCGCCGTCCCCGCACTTCTCGCCGTCGTGCTCGATCACCACGCGGGCGACCGCGACGCCCGCGCACGGGCCCTGGTCCTCCTCGGGCACGAACTCGGCGTTGAAGGTCGGGATCACCAGGCGCTCGGTGCAGATCAGGTCGGTCGTCGTCATCTTCGGCTCCTCAGGGCTCGGGTTGCAGACGGGGCACGGCGCGCCGATCACGCCGCCGCAGCGGCAGTCGACGTGCCAGGTGACGCCACTGGCGTCGCGGTAGCAGCGGACGCGGTTGGCGTCGCGGTAGCAGCGGACGCGGTTGGCGTCGCGGTAGATCGTGTAGTCGCGCATGGCGTCTTCCTCAGGTCAGGAACGACGACCGGC
>NZ_JBJZOG010000236.1:0-1181 GCF_047200535.1 Micromonospora mangrovicola
CGCTACAGATCTTGAATGGCCAGGTTCGTCCACTGTGGGTCGGCGTGTCGGCGTGATCTTCGTTGGTGATCGTTGTAGGCCGGGGTGATGAGGTATCCCGATGGAGGTGGGTTGTCCGCGCGGGGGCGGGCGAAGCGTGAGGCGGTACGGCGGCAGGCTGCCGGGTGGTTCGCCCAGGATGTGTCGGTGCCGGAGATCGCGCGCAGGCTGCGGGTGTCGCAGACCGCGGTGTACGGCTGGCGCAAGCGGTGGCAGGCCGGCGGTGAACAGGCCCTGGCGTCGAAGGGGCCTGGTGGGTCTCGGTGTCGCCTGGATGAGGGCCGGCTGCGGCGCCTGGCCGATGCCCTGGAGCAGGGGCCGGCGGCGCACGGCTTCGGTAGTGATCAGCGGTGGACCCTGGCCCGGGTGTCAGACCTGATCGCCCGGATGTTTTGCACCCGGTACACGCTGCGCGGCACGGCGAACATCATGTACCGGCTCGGCTGGTCGGTGCAGGTGCCCAAGCACCGCGCGGTCGAGCGGGACGAAGCCGCGATCACCACGTGGCGGCGGGAGACGTGGCCGGCGGGAAAACGGTAGCGGCACAGCGGCAGGCGTGGCTGGTCTTCGAAGACGAGGCCGGTCAGACGCTGCGCCCACCGAAGGCACGCACCTGGGGACGACGCGGGCGCACCCCCGTGGTCCCGGTGTCGGGCAAGGGCTCCGGCCGCGTCTCGATCGCCGGGCTGACCTGTTACCGGCCCGGCCAGCGGTCCCGACTGATCTACCGCACGATCACCCATCGCGGCCGCAAGAACGAGCGCCGCAGCTTCAGCGAACGCGACTACATCGCCCTGCTCGATGCCGCCCACCAACAGCTCGACGGCCCGATCGTGTGCGTCTGGGACAACCTGAACACCCACGTCTCCGCCGCCATGCGGCAGATGATCGACGCCCGGGACTGGCTGACCGTGATCCGACTACCGGCCTACGCCCCGGATCTGAACCCGACCGAGGCAGTGTGGTCCCACCTCAAACGCAGCATCGGCAACCTCACCGTCACCGGCGTCGACCACCTCCTCGCGATCATCAAGAACCGGCTCAAGAGCATCCAGTACCGCACCGACCTACTCGACGGGTTCCTCGCTCACACCGGACTGACCCTCGAACCCGACACAACCTGACCATTCAAGATCTGTAGT
>NZ_JBJZOG010000237.1:0-1155 GCF_047200535.1 Micromonospora mangrovicola
GGTCGGGCCGGCGTTCATCAAGATCTGCGCCTACTTCCCCTACCCAGGAAAGATCTGGTTCAACGGGCACGAGTGGGCCAAACGCCAAGCCACCAAGGCCGGTATCAGCTTCCGTGAACTGTCCAACGGCTTCGCCGCCTCCGACGACCCCACCAGGCTGCAAGCCATCTGTGACCGGCTCGGATCCGGCACCGTCACCGTGTTCGCCGAACGCTGGTGGGCCCGCCTACCACTACCGTTCACCACCCGTGATCGGGCCGCCGGCTACTGGTGGGACATCTCCATGCGCCAGATCGAGGTCGCCAAGACCATCGTGTTCACCGCACCCCGCCACGCCCGCGCCTTCTTCGAAGCCCTCACGGCGGACAACCTCGACATCGGCCGCCCCGACAACATGGAGATCATCTTCAACCGGCAGATCCGCTCCACCACCAAAGGCGTGTTCCGCACCGCCATCGACCGCGACAACGACGGCGTCGTGGTCAACGCCTTCTACCGCCACTCCCGGATCAAGTACTACCTCAAAGACCAGCGGGCCCTACGGGTCGAGACCGTCATCAACGACACCTACGACATCAGCGTGCTACGCCGCCTGCAACACCTCGACGAGGTCATCACCAAAGCCCGTGACGCCAACCGCCGGCTGCTGGACACTATCCGTGCCGGTCAGAGCTGCGTCCTTGCGAACCCAGTCATCGAACGGGTCGCACAGCCCACCCTCGCCGAGGACGGCAGGAGGGCCCCAGCGCTACGCTTCGGCGACCCTCGGGTCATGGCCCTGACCGGCGCCCTATGCCTGAGCCTGTTCGCCGTCACCGGCGTCACCAACAAGAGCCTTCGCGCCTTGACCGCCCGGCTGCTCGGCACCGGCTACACCACCAGCCAAATGACCTACGACCTGCGCCGCCTGCGCGCCAACGGCCTGATCCGACGCATCGAACACACCCACACCTACGTCCTGACCCCCGACGGCCAACGCCTCGCGATCTTCTACACCAAACTCAACGACCGCCTCCTCCGCCCACTCCTCGCCGCCGACCAACCCCAAGCACCACCAGACCTGCGCCACGCCCTCACCGCCATCGACCACCACGTCAACGACTACATCGCACGAGCACGACTCAAAACCGCAGCCTGAAAAGCTGACTCAGTTGT
>NZ_JBJZOG010000238.1:0-1139 GCF_047200535.1 Micromonospora mangrovicola
CTAGTGTCGTGCGCCTGAAGTTCGCCATCTAATTGTAGGCTGTGTGGATGGCGGGTCGTGGGCGTCCGAAGGTGGAGTTGATTCTCAGCGAGGATGAGCGGTCGATGTTGCGGCGTTGGTCGCAACGGGCGAAGTCGTCGCAGGCTCTCGCGTTGCGGTGTCGGATTGTGTTGGCGTGTGCTGACGGTGCCTCCAATGTGGAGGTCGCTGAGCGGCTCGGGGTTGACCGCACGACGGTCGGTAAGTGGCGGTCGCGGTTTCTCGCTCGGCGGTTGGATGGCCTTGTCGATGAGGATCGGCCTGGCCGTCCGCCGTCGGTCACCCTGGACCAGGTCGAGGACGTGGTGGTGGCGACCCTGGAGCAGACCCCGCGTAGCGCCACGCACTGGTCGCGGGCGTCGATGGCCGAGCGGACCGGGCTGTCGAAGTCCACGATCGGGCGGATCTGGCGCGACTTCGGCCTCAAACCGCACCGGGCAGAGACGTTCAAGCTGTCCACCGACCCGCTGTTCGTGGACAAGGTCGTCGACGTGGTGGGGCTGTACCACAACCCGCCTGAGCGGGCGGTGGTCCTCTGCGTGGACGAGAAGAGCCAGGTCCAAGCCCTGGACCGGTCGCAACCGGTGCTGCCGATGATGCCCGGCATGCCTGAGCGGCGCACCCACGACTACGTGCGCAACGGCATCACCAGCCTGTTCGCCGCGTTCAACATCGCCGACGGCACGGTGATCAGCGAACTGCACCGCCAGCACCGTGCCACCGAGTTCAAGAAGTTCCTGACCACGATCGACAAGACGGTGCCGGCAGAGTTGGACGTCCACCTGGTCTGCGACAACTACGGCACCCACAAAACCCCGGCCATCAAGGCGTGGCTGGCCCGCCACCCCCGCTTCCACGTGCACTTCACCCCGACCGGATCCTCATGGATCAACCAGGTCGAACGCTGGTTCGGCTACCTCACCGAACAACTCATCCGCCGCGGCGTCCACAAAAGCGTCCACGCCCTCGAAGCCGACATCCGAGCCTGGATCCGGGACTGGAACCACAACCCGAAACCGTTCGTGTGGGCCAAGACCGCCGAGGAAATCCTCGACTCCCTCGCCCGATATTGTCGGCGAATTTCAGACGCGGGACACTAG
>NZ_JBJZOG010000239.1:0-1057 GCF_047200535.1 Micromonospora mangrovicola
ACCGGTGTTCTTCCCCGCGTACGAGTAGAACTTCTCCAGGCCGAGCTGGTCGGAGGTCGGCTCCTCCACCGCCACGTTCTGCGGCAGCGGCTGGATCGCGGTGGCGGTCTCCGACAACCACTTGCCGGTCTGCTTGTTGTGCAGCTCCCACTGCAGCACGTAGTCGGTGCGCTTGTTGCCCTCCGTCGACGACGGCGGCGTCTTCAGCTGCGCGGTGACGTCGACGGTGCCGCCCTTGACGACGTCCTTCGGCAGGGGCGTGAAAGCCTGGGCGCTGGCGTCCGTGACCGGCTCGCCGTTGGGCCGCTCCCACTTGTACGACAGCTCCCAGTCGGAGGCGTTCCAGTCGGCGAGCGTCGGGTTGGACACGGTCACCGGCACGGTGTAGGTCGACGCCGGCGCCAGCAGCTCCGGAGTCGACGCCGCGTAGTACGTCGACTCGGCCGTCTGCTCCAGGTAGGTGACCTCCAGGGTCGGCCGCAGCAGGGGCTCCTGGCCCTCCGACGACAGCAGCATCACCCGGGAGGTCTGGCTCACCTCGTCGCGGATCCGGATCAGGAAACCGCGGTTGCTGGTCGGCGTCTTGAGCCACTCCGCCGCGGGCTGCGTGACGTCCCAGCTCTGCCACTCCGGGTCGTTGGTGATCCCGGTCCGGGCCGCCTTCCAGCTGGTGTCGTAGTCACCACCCGCCGTGGTCCACGCGTTGGTCCCGTCGTAGGTGTTCCACGTGGCCTTGTCCTCGGTGAATCCGCGGGTCAGCTGGTAGACGTCGTAGTAGTCGCCGGAACTGGTACCCGGGTACTCGTTGGTCGCGTACATCTGCAGCTGCGCGTCGACGACCTGCGCGTCCGACGGAATGCCGGTCAGGTTGGGAAACTTGACCAGGCCCCGGGCATCGCCGTAGTAGCTGGAGTTGTTGCCCGCGGAGACGAACGGGTCGCCGTCGTACTGGTCGACGTTCTCCGTCGGCCGCCCCGCGGAGAGCGTCGTGTCGGTCTGGCCGGTGCGGTAGAGCCGGGTGATCTGGCCCGCCTTCGGCAGCATCGCCGGCGTGGTC
>NZ_JBJZOG010000240.1:0-1048 GCF_047200535.1 Micromonospora mangrovicola
TAGGGCGTGTGTCGAAGTCGGTGCCAGGCGGCTTGAGGTGACTTGAGGATCTTCGCGTGTCGGAGATCGAAAATGGGCGAGGTCTCCGGTAGATGGTTCAGCGACCAAGCAGAACCTGAAAACCGGAGACCTCGTGGACACCCTAGCGGTGACGAGGCGGTTCGACCTGACCGACGTGCAGTGGGCGAAGTTGGAGCCGTTGCTGCCGGCGCCGAAGCGGCCGGGTCGACCGTCATCATGGAGCAGACGTCAGTTGATCGACGGGATGCGGTGGCGGATCCGTGTCGGCGCCCCGTGGCGGGACCTGCCGCCCCACTACGGGTCCTGGTCGGCGGTGTACGCCCTGTTCCGGCGTTGGCAGCGGGATGGGACCTGGCAGAAACTGCTCACCGCGCTGCAGGCCCTCGCGGATGCGGCCGGGCGGATCACCTGGGACGTGTCGGTGGACTCGACCAGCGCCCGCGCCCACCAGCACGCTGCCGGGGCGAGGAAAAGGGGGATCTGCAGGCCGAACCACCCGGCGGCGTCACGGTTGAGCCAGCTGATCATGCGCTCGGCCGCTCCCGAGGCGGGTTGACCACGAAGCTGCACCTGGGCTGCGAACAGGGCCAGAAACCTCTCGCCGTCGTGCTGACCGCCGGGCACCGCGGCGACAGCCCGCAGTTCATCCCGGTCCTGGCCGCGATCCGCGTCCCACGGCTGACCACCGGCCGCCCCAGAACCCGCCCCGACCGCGTCCTGGCCGACAAGGCCTACACCTCGAAAGCCAACCGGCAGTATCTGCGCCGCCGCGGCATCGCCGCGACCATCCCGAGCAAGGCCGACCAGGACGCCAACCGGCGGGCCAAGGGCTCCCAAGGTGGCCGCCCACCGGCCTTCGACCCCCACCTCTACCAGCAACGTCACGCCGTGGAATGCGGCATCAACCGACTCAAGCGCAACCGCGCCGTAGCCACCCGCTTCGACAAGCTGGCCGTGCGCTACGAGGCAACCATCCACCTCGCCGCCATCAACGAGTGGCTGTGACCGACTTCGACACAGGCCCTAG
>NZ_JBJZOG010000241.1:0-1039 GCF_047200535.1 Micromonospora mangrovicola
TAAGGCGTGTTTCATAAGCTGGTCAGAGCCACTCGCAGATGATGGTGATGGTCAGGACGGCCTGGAACCGGACGGCTAACTTGTCGTAGCGGGTGGCTACGCCGCGGTGGCGCTTGAGTCGGGCGATGCCGTTCTCGACGGCATGTCGCATCCGGTAGAGGTCTGGGTCGAACTTCGGCGGGCGTCCGCCGCGGCTGCCCTTGGCCTTGCGATGGGCGTCCTGGTCGGTCTTGCTCGGGATGCACGCCTTGATCCCACGTTTACGCAGGTAGGCGCGGTTACCGCGGCTGGTGTACGCCTTGTCGGCCAGGACCAGGTCGGGGCAGGTGCGGGGCCTGCCCACCCCGAGACGGGTCACCCTGATACGGCGCAGGACCGGGATGAACTGCGGGCTGTCACCACGATGCCCAGCGGTCACGACCATCGATAGGACCTTCTGTCCCTGCTCGCAGGCCAGATGCGTCTTGGTGGTCAGACCGCCGCGAGATCGCCCGAGGGCGTGATCGGCGGGTTCGTCGTGCACGCCGCCGGGTGGCTCTTTCTGCAGGTGACCGTCTCTGCGGGCGCCGGCGGCGTGTTGGTGCGCCCGGCTGGTCATCGAGTCCACGCTGACCGTCCAGGCGATCCGGCCTTCCGCATCGCCTGCGGCCTGTGACGCGGTCAAGATCTTGTCCCAGGTGCCGTCGCGCTGCCAGCGACGGAACAGGCCGTAGACCGTCTGCCAGGGTCCGTACTCGGCCGGGACGTCACGCCAGGGCGACCCGATCCGAATCCGCCACCTGATCCCGTCGATGAGCTGCCGTCTCTCCCACTTCGGCGGACGACCCGTCGTTGGCGCGGCAGGCAACAGCGGAGCCAGAACAGCCCACTGCCTGTCGGTCAGGTCATGCCGCCTCGTCACCGCTACGCTGGGCACGAGGTCTCCGGTATGAAGTTCGAGCTTGGTCGCTGAACCGTTTACCGGAGACCTCTTCAGCTATCGATCACCGCCACGCCGTGACCTTCACCGGCCACCACGACTTCTGAAACACGCCTTAGT
>NZ_JBJZOG010000242.1:0-1014 GCF_047200535.1 Micromonospora mangrovicola
GGGGTGGGGGGGGAGGGGGGGGGGGGGGGGGTGGTGTCTCCCCCCCCCCCCCACCGGGCCGCATCCGTCCTCACCCCGTCACAGGGTCAGTCATGGTGGCGAAGGCGATGACGTTGTTGAGATAGCTGCCGGCGTTCCGGTCGAACTGCCCGCCGCAGGTGACCACCCGTAGGCTGGGCCTGTCGCTGGGGCCGTAGACCAACTCGGTGGGAAAGTCGGTCTTCGGGTACGACTTCACCTCGTCGATGGTGAACGTGGCGGTCGAGCCATCTTCCCGGGCGACGTCGATGGTGTCGCCCGGGTGGAGCGAGCCGAGGTTGAAGAAGACCGCCGGCCCGAGCTTGGCCGAGTCGACGTGGCCGACGATGACCGCGTTGCCGACCTCGCCGGGACTGGGCCCGGGGGAGTACCACCCCGCTTTCATGGCCTGGTCCAGCGGGGGTACCTGGACCGTGCCGTCCGGGTTCATGCCCAGGGTCATGATCTCCGCGTTCACCCCGATCCGCGGGATCGAGATGGTCGTCGGGGCCGATCGGGGCAGTCCGGCGGGGGCGGTGTCCGGGTTCGGTGCGGTGGACCCGTCGTCCACGGCCGCCTGGTCGGCGATGTCCGTACCGGTCCGGTCAGTCCGCCCCGGGGTGCCCGTGGCGAACGGGGACAGGTCGCCGGGTCCGGCCTGGGCGAGCGGTTGGGGCGGGCGGGGTGGCGGCACGGTGCGGAAGGAAGCGCCGATCAGGCCGGCGCCCACCATGGCGAGCAGGAGGACGACGGCGGCGCCGGCGGCGCGCCACGGTCTCCCGTGACGGCCGCCGGCCCGTGCCGCCGTCCAGTCAGACGAGGTCATCGGCCCGACGCCGACGCAGCAGGATCATGCCACCGAGCGCGGCGGCGCCGATCACGCCCACGCCGCTGGCGGCCATGTTGCGGTCGAGGCTGGTGGTGGTCATGCCACCGTCACCCCCGTCGACGTGGCCACGCGGCACGCACCGGTCCCGGTCCTTGCGGTCCTGGTCC
>NZ_JBJZOG010000243.1:0-1003 GCF_047200535.1 Micromonospora mangrovicola
GGTGAGGTTGATCGCGGCGGCGAGGAGGGTGAAGTCGGCGGCGACGCGGTGGCGGCCGCGCATGCGGGCGCGTCGTCCGCCGTGGCGTCGGCGCATGAGGTGGGCGATTTTGCGTTCGACTTTGGGTCGGGTGGCGCGGTAGTCGGCCTGCCAGGCAGGGTCGGTTTGGCGGGTGCGGGCGGCGGTGAGGCGGGCTTCGTGCCGGCTGATGGTGATGCTGCGGCCGGTTTTGGAGTCGGTGCACTGCCCGCGTAGCGGGCAGGTGGCGCAGGCGGTGCCGAAGTCGGCTTTGCCGGCGTGGCGGGTGTGGCCTTTGACCGGCCGGATCGCGACGGTCAGGCCGTTGGGGCAGGTCACGGTGGCGTCGTGGAGGTTGACCTCGAAGCGGTCCTTGGTGAACTTCCCGGTGGGGGCGACCGGTGGTTGGACCTTGGTCTTGATGTCGATCCCCGCTGTGTCGAGCTGTTGCAGGACCTCGCCGGCGCCGTAGGCCGCGTCGCCGTAGACGGCGGTGTCGTCGGCGGTGGCGGTGGCCGGGTCGGTGAGGTCGGCGATGAGCCGGGCGACCGGTTCGACGTCTCCGGTGTTGCCGGCGGTGACCGCGGTGGCGGTGATGACCTCGACGTCCGGGTCGATGGCGATGTGGGCCTTGTAGCCGTCGAACCCGCGGTGGTTGGTCTTGTGTCCGTGCCGGGCCTGCGGGTCGACGGTGGAGATCACCCGATCCGGGGCGACTTTCCGGGCGATCCGCAGCGTCCCGTCGTCGCCGGCCTCCAGGTCCTGGCCTAGGACGGTGGCCAGCAGCCGCATCGCCTGACCCACCGGCTCCGGCAGGTCGGTGAGCCCGTCAAGGGTGGCGAGCAGGGCGTAGCCGTCGCGGGCGCGGGAGTCGACGAGGGCGTCGCGGGCGGTCTTGTCGTCCCAGTCGATGACCGGCTTGCCGGTGCTGCTGTAGTCGTCACCGCCCGACAGCACGGCCCGCAGCCGCCCGGCCAGGTCACCG
>NZ_JBJZOG010000244.1:0-994 GCF_047200535.1 Micromonospora mangrovicola
TGAGGTGATCTCAACAAGATTCGGGTAGGTAGCGGTATTCGAAGTGGGTGAGGTGGAGTGCGGCGCGGACGGTGTCGCCGGTTCTTCGTGGGCTGGCGGTGGTGTGGCGTAGGGTGCGCCATCGGCCGGTGAGGATGGCGAAGCCGCGTTCTCCGCGGCAGCGCAGGGATCGAAGGATCGCGTTGTGGGTGCGGTTGTCGACGGCGAGGCGGCGGCCGTCGGCGGGCTGCTTGTAGGGGGTGTGGATGCCCTGGCCAGCGCCTTCGTATCCCGAGTCGGCCAGAGTCGGCAGGTGTAGTTCGGAGGCCGCCCAGTAGAGGGCGCCGGTGACGTCCAACTGTTGGGCGCAGGTCACATCGTGCAGATGCCCGGCAAGCGCATCCGAGGTCCAGATCGGTAGCCCGTCGGGGCGCATCACGGCCTGAATGTTCGCCCCGAAGTCGCGGTGTTTCCCGGAGTACCAGGCGTCGATCGTCTCGCCCTTCACACTCACGGTGGTCTCGGCCACTCGATCGGTGTCGAACAGCTTGCCGTCCAGGATCACGTGCGACCAGCCGTCAGCGGCGACCCGGCGCAGGGCCTCGTGCAGGGTGGGGGTCTGCGCCGCCAGGACCCGCACGGCCTCGGCCACGTACCGGTAGGCGGTCGCCCTCGACACCCCGAACCCGGCCCCGAGCGTGGTCTTGTCCTCGCCTTTGCGGAACCACACCAACACCAGAAGTGCCTGGTAGAAGCACGTCAGCTTCCGGGCTCGACGGCGGGTGCCGACCGCCCGACGTTCGGCGCGTAGCAGCCGGGCTACGTGCTGGACGAGTTCCCTGGGCACGTCGAGCATGGCACGATAGGCGATCACGTGGGGTCCTCACCTCATGGGCTGATCTTGTGGTGAGAACTGCCTATCGAGGGCCCCACGTCCCCTTCAAGCACCGTCCGATAGGGACGGGTTCGCCCGTGTCACGCACGTCAGGCGACGACCCTTGCTGAGATCACCTCA
>NZ_JBJZOG010000245.1:0-985 GCF_047200535.1 Micromonospora mangrovicola
CGCCGACGAGTCGGCCGTCGCCCGGCACTTCGTCGCGGTCAGCACCAACGAGCAGCGGGTCCGCGACTTCGGCATCGACCCGGAAAACATGTTCGGCTTCTGGGACTGGGTGGGCGGCCGGTACTCACTGCCCTCGGCGGTCGGCCTGTCGGTGATGCTGGCGATCGGCCCGGACCGGTTCCGGGAGATGCTGGCCGGCTACCACGCGGTCGACGAGCACTTCCGGAGCACTCCGGTCGAGCGCAACGTGCCGGCGCTGCTGGGCCTGCTCAACGTCTGGTACACGGACTTCCTCGACGCGGAGACGCACGCCGTGCTGCCGTACGCGCAGTACCTGCACCGGTTCCCGGCGTACCTGCAGCAGCTCACCATGGAGAGCAACGGCAAGTCGGTGACCGTCGACGGCACCCCGGTGACGTACCCGACCGGCGAGATCTTCTGGGGCGAGCCGGGCACCAACGGCCAGCACGCCTTCTACCAGCTGATCCACCAGGGCACCCGGCTGATCCCGGCCGACTTCATCGCGTTCAGCCAGCCCAACCACGACCTCGGCGACATGCACGACCTGTTCATGTCGAACTTCTTCGCGCAGACCGCCGCGCTGGCCTTCGGCCGGACGAGGGAGCAGGTCGAGGCGGAGGGCACCGCGGCGGCCGTGGTGCCGCACCGGGTGATGCCGGGCAACCACCCGAGCACCTCGATCATCGCGCCGAAGCTCACCCCGTCGACGCTGGGCCAGCTGATCGCCCTCTACGAGCACATCGTCTTCACCGAGGCCGCCGTCTGGGACATCAACGCCTTCGACCAGTGGGGGGTGGAGCTGGGCAAGGTGATGGCCAACCAGCTCGCACCGAAGCTGACCGGGAACGCGCCGGACCTGGGCGACGTGGACTCCTCCACCGCCGCCCTGATCCGCCGCTACCGGGCCCAGCGCGGCAGGGACTGACCCGTACGCGAGTGGCGGGGGGGAGGGGGGGGGGGGGGG
>NZ_JBJZOG010000246.1:0-979 GCF_047200535.1 Micromonospora mangrovicola
TCGTCGTTCAGGCTCGCCGCCAGATCCTCTCCCGCCATGCCCCCACGGCCCTCTGCGCTCGGTGCGTTCGGTCATGACTAGGGTGCTGTCAGACACTCAATCGCAGCGAGGGAGAAGCAGATGGCGGGTCGACTCGCGGTCGTCGGTGCCGGGCTGATGGGCTCGGGTATCGCCCAGGTGGCGGCGCAGGCGGGCTGGCAGGTGACGCTGCGGGACCTGGACGACGCGGCCACCAAGCGGGGCGTCGACGGCATCCGGAAGTCGCTGGAGAAGTTCGCCGAGAAGGGCAAGATCGAGGCGTCCGAGGTCGAGGCGACGCTGGCCCGGATCACCCCGACCACCGAGCTGGAGGCGGCGGCCGACGCGGACATCGTGGTCGAGGCGGTCTTCGAGAAGATCGAGATCAAGCACGAGGTGTTCCGCGCGCTGGACAAGATCTGCAAGTCCGACGCGGTGCTGGCCACCAACACCTCGGCCATCCCGGTGACCCAGATCGCCACCGCGACCGAGCGTCCGGAGTCCGTGGTCGGCACCCACTTCTTCTCGCCGGTGCCGATGATGAAGCTCTGCGAGCTGGTCCGCGGCTACAAGACGAGCGACGCGACCCTGGCGACCGCGAAGGCGTTCGCCGAGGAGATCGGCAAGACGGTCGTGGTGGTCAACCGGGACATCGCCGGCTTCGTCACCACCCGGCTGATCTGCGCGCTGGCCATGGAGGCGGTCAAGCTCGTGGAGTCCGGCGTCATCTCGGCGGAGGACCTGGACATCGCCTGCAAGCTGGGCTTCGGTCACGCCATGGGCCCGCTGGCCACGGTCGACCTGACCGGCGTGGACGTGCTGCTCAACGCCACGAGGAACATCTACACCGACACCGCCGACGAGAAGTTCTTCCCGCCGGAGCTGCTCCAGCGGATGGCGACCGCCGGCGACCTGGGCCGCAAGACCGGCCAGGGCTTCTACTCGTACTGACGGTCCCGGG
>NZ_JBJZOG010000247.1:0-964 GCF_047200535.1 Micromonospora mangrovicola
AGAGGGCATCTCGATCAGGTAGGTGGGGGTGTGTCTGTTTCGGGTTGATCGTCGCGCCATGATGGGGTCGTCTCATAAGTGAGGCGCCGGCTCATGTTGTCGATCATGGCCCAGTGGATCTGAGCGCGGGAGTGCTCTGGTGATGTTTCGTAGTCGCGGGCGAGTCGGCGGTGGAGCATGATCCAGCCGTTGGTGCGTTCGATCGCCCATCGCTTGGGCAGTGGTTGGAAGCCTTTCTGGCCTGGGGTTTTGGAGACGACTGCCACGGCGATGCCGTGGGCGGCGCCGCGTTCGATGACGGTGGTGCGGTAGGCGGCGTCAACCCATGCCGTGCTGATGTGACGGTGAGTGGCGGCGAGACGATCGATCACGTCACGGCCGCCGGCGGTGTCCGAAACACTGGCGGCGGTGACGATCACGACGAGCAGCAGTCCGAGGACGTCGGTGGCCAGGTGCCGTTTGCGGCCCTTGATCTTCTTGCCGGCGTCGATGCCTTGGCTGGCTTCGGGCACGTTGGTGCTGGTCTTGACGCTCTGCGAGTCGATGATCGCTGCGGTGGGTTCCGGGTCACGGCCGGCTGCCTGCCGGACCTTGCCGCGTAGCAGGTTGTGGATGGTCTCGGTGGTGCCGTCGGCGGCCCACCGGGTGAAGTACGAGTGGACGGTCTTGTACGGGGGGAAGTCGTGGGGCAGGTACTCCCAGGCGATGCCGGTGCGGTTGACGTACAGGATCGCGTTGACGATTTCCCGCAGGTCATGCACCGGCTTCTTGATGCCCAGCCCGCCCTGCGCGGCCCGCCACGCGTCCATGGTGGGTTCGATCAACGCCCAGCGAGCATCGGACAGATCAGTGCGATACGGACGGCGAGGGGTCGTCATGCATCGATCATTCCGACCCCTGCCTCCCACTCCCAGCAAGACATCAACCAGCGTGTACTAGATCAAACCCGACCGAGACGCCCTCT
>NZ_JBJZOG010000248.1:0-903 GCF_047200535.1 Micromonospora mangrovicola
TAGGCATCGGCGTCGATTCCCGCGTGTCCAGGCCACAGCTGACGTCTCGTCATGAGGCCCGACGATAAGAGATTGTCACAAGGAGGCCGTGCCGGGCGTCGGCGCCAAGATCCGCTACGCGGCCGACGATGGCGAGTCGTCCCGGTATCGCAAGATCCGGAACAGGCGCGGAATGATCGAGGGTGCGCCGGGTACGAGGTGGGCCATTTGGCCTGGTAGACCCCCGCGGCCACGGGCAAGCGCTAGCCCCTTCCCAAACCGTGTGCGACAGCAGCGCTGACGGCAACCGGGCCGGGACGAGGACAGGAGCCGGCGGCCGATCATGGACAGTCGCCCGAGGTCGCAGACGTGAACGGACCCTGCCCGACGGAGCGCCTACATGCCGACAAAAGCCGGCCTGACATCAGTCGCTGACATCAACGGTGGCAGCCGTGGCCGCACATGCCTGTACGGATCTCGCCTCCGGTCCGGGCGCAGCGGACGTCAACGAACGCGGTGGTAGAGCAGGTGCGCGCCGTGTGGTGGGACGGTCCGCACCTGCTCGCGGGCGGCGAGCATCCGTGGCGGTGGGAGCTGCGCAGGGACGACGGCGGGTGGCGCGTCCGGTCGGTCGAGCTGCCTCCCTGGTGTGGGGTACACGTCCGGGCCGAGAGTTGCCGAAGATGAGGACTAGGGTGCGAGGACGACCCGGCGGTGCAGGGCGGACGGGCGACGCATGGTCAGGACCAGGGCGGTTCGCCAAGCAAGTCACAGCACGCAGTCATCAGCTTCTGTTGAGCGTCGGCAACTCGGGCCTCACCCTGTGTCATGTCCGCCTTGCCATGGCTGCTCACATCGAGGTCGCCAGCCTCCTTCACGGCCAACACCAACTCCCGGCCGGCTGCGCTGACAGCGGGGTCCGTC
>NZ_JBJZOG010000249.1:0-890 GCF_047200535.1 Micromonospora mangrovicola
AGCTTCGGGTCGAGGGCCTCGCGGACCGCCTCACCGAGCATGACGAAGCTCAGCACGGCGGCGACGAGGAACGCGGCGGGGAAGAACAGCAGGAACGGCGAGACCCGGATGTAGTTCTGCGCCTCGCTGATCATGATGCCCCAGGACACGACGGGGGTCTTCAGGCCGATGCCCAGGAAGGACAGCGTGGCCTCCGCGCCGATGAACGAGCCGACCATGATCGTGCCGTACACCAGCAGCGGCGCCAGACAGTTCGGCAGCAGGTGCTTGAGGATGATCCGGCCGGTGCTGGCGCCCAGCGCCCGGGCCGCGACGATGTAGTCGGCCTCCTTGGTGGCCAGCACCGAGGACCGCATCAGCCGCATGACCACCGGCCAGCTCAGCACCGTCAGCGACATGATCACCAGCGCCATGATCTGCCACTCGCTGTTGTCCGTCCCGGCCCCGTTGAAGGTGGTCAGGATGACGATCGCGCCGAGCACGAACGGCAGGCCGAAGAAGATGTCCGCGATACGCGACAGCAGCGCGTCCACCCAGCCACCGCGGTAGCCGGCGACGACGCCCATCGCGCCACCGATCAGCAGGGTGCCGAGGGTGGACAGCACGGCCACCACCACCGAGGCGCGGGCGCCGTAGATGGTGCGGGCGTACACGTCACGGCCCTGCACGTCGAAGCCGAACCAGGCGTGCGCCGACGGCTCCACCCGGCTACGCGACAGGGCGCCGTTGACCGGGTCACCGGAGGAGAACAGCTGCGGGAACGCGGCCATCAGCAGGAACACCACAATGAACCCGGCCGAGATCCAGAACAGCGGCTTGCGACGCAGGTCGAGCCAGGCGTCACCGAGCAGGCCACGCGGCTTCTGCTGCTTCTGCGCGCTCTGCGGCAG
>NZ_JBJZOG010000250.1:0-888 GCF_047200535.1 Micromonospora mangrovicola
GAACGCCCGCCCGTAGGCGGCCTCCCAGACCAGTTCGACCTGGTCGACGGTGGCGGTGGCACCGAGGTCCACCTGGAGCCACTGCGGATCGCTGAAGGCGCTGGACCAGCGGGTCCCGGGATCGCCGTCGGTGGCGGCGGAGGCGGGGAAGGCCGCGTTCTCGGTCGACGACGCGGTGGTCGGCCGGCCCTGGGAGAGCAGCGAACCGGCGGCGGTGGCGGGCGGCACGGGGGCGGTCAGGTAGGCGGCGAGCAGGGCGAGCAGCGCGGTGGCCATGGCGGCGAGGCGGCGTCGCCGGCGGGGCGGTGGCAGCGGTGGTGTCGTGGGCATGGCTGGCTCCCGGACGGGCTGGTGACGGGGACGGAATGGAGAGCGCTCTCCATCAGGTTCATCGAGCCGTTTCCATCAGTCAATGGCCTGGGAAAAGTCCGGAATGGATCTCGTGTGGCCCGGGCCGGCTTCTTGACAGCGGCTGGGCGGCGGGCCACGCTCGGGCCGAGAGCGCTCTCCATCGGCCACCACCCGTAGGAGACGTCCATGCCCCCCGTTCCCCGCCGGCTCGCACCGGCACACCCCGGCCGGCCCCGCCCGGCCCGCCGCCTGCTCACCGCCGTCGCCACCACCCTGGCCCTGCTCGCCGGCGGCGCCGTAGCGGCCGCGCCCTCGCCCGTCGACGCCGCGTCCGCCCTGCTCTCCCAGGGCCGGCCGGTGACCGCGTCGTCCGTCGAGAATGCCGGCACGCCCGCCTCGGCCGCCGTGGACGGCGACCCGGGCACCCGCTGGTCGAGCACCTTCGCCGATCCCCAGTGGATTCAGGTCGACCTCGGCGCCACGGCCACCGTCGACCAGGTCGACCTGGTCTGGGAGGCCGCCTACGCGCGCTCCTTG
>NZ_JBJZOG010000251.1:0-884 GCF_047200535.1 Micromonospora mangrovicola
GCCGTCGTCGTGTGCCAGCGCCGGGGCCTTGCGTCCCGCCCCGCCGCCGCACAGCGCCCGCAGGTCGGCCAGCGTGCCGGCGAACACGTCCCGGTCCACCCCGCCCGAGACGCCGGGCACGCTGCCGCTGGAGGTCCACTGCCAGAGGGTGAAGTGCGACCAGCCGGCCGGCAGGGTGCCGGGAGTGTCGGCGTACCGGGAGTGGAAGAGCGGGTAGCTGCCGAAGGCGGTGCTGCTGCCGGTGCAGGGGTTCCACCAGTTGGGGTTGGTGTAGATCATCGCCTGCTGGCCGGTGCGGACCTTGACCTGATCGACGAACTGGCTGATCCAGGAGACCATGGCGCTGGTCGAGAGGCCGTAGCAGGTCGGCTGGCTCGAGGACCACTCGATGTCCAGCATCGGCGGCAGGGTGGTGCCGTCGGTGCTGTACTGGCTGGCGTCGATCAGGCGGTCGGCCTGGCCGCGCGGGTCGCCCTGGTCGGGACGGCCGAAGTGGTACGCCCCGAAGTAGATGCCGTTGACGCGGGCGCCGCTGCGGTTGGTGAGGTAGGTCGGGTCGCTGTAGCCGGTGCCCTCGGTCGCCTTGGCGTAGGCGAAGTCGACGCCCGAGTCGGCCACCGCGCCCCAGTCGATGGTGCCCTGGTAGTGCGACACGTCGATGCCGGTGACGGAGTAGCCGGTGGGAGCGGCGTGGGCGGCCACCGGCTGCATGCCGACGGCGACCAGCGGGAGGGCCATCATCGAGACGGTCCGGGCCAACCAGGTACGGATACGCATGACGAAGTCCTGTCCATGGGACCGGCCCGGTCCGGGCCGGCGGGTGGGCGGGGAAGGGGGTGGAACGCCGTGGAGGTGGCGGGGCGCCACCCCCACGGCGGTGGGGA
>NZ_JBJZOG010000252.1:0-843 GCF_047200535.1 Micromonospora mangrovicola
CCCGTGTTTCTCATAAGGCTCGGAGCCACTGGTTGATGATGGCGATGGTGACGGTGGCTTCGAAGCGGACGGCGCGTTTGATGCCCCTATGGACGTCAAGCGGTTGGGCGCTGCCTGAGGCTCGTTGTCTGGACGATGAGTTCGTAGAGTTCCCTGGCAACGTAGCGTTTGAGGCAGCGGATCGCTTCGCGTCGGGTTTTGCCCTCGGAGACGCGCCGGTCGATGTAGGCGCGAGTGCGGACGCCCCAGCGAAGTCGGGCGATGACAATGATGTAAAGGGCGGAGTTCGCTTGGCGGTCGCCGCCTCGGTTGAGCGCGGCGCCGTTGGGTCTTGCCGGAGGACATCTCAATCGGGCTGGCTCCGCACAGCGCGGCGAATGACGCTTCGCTGGTGAGTCGTTGCGGGTTGTCGCCCGCGGCCAGGAGCAGCGCTGCAGCGGTGTCGGGGCCGACACCGTGACGTTGCAGCAGCTCGGGTGTGTGGTCGTTGATGGCGTCGGTGATCCGCTGGTTCAGGTCATCGGCCTCGCGGGTGAGTTCGATGATCTGGCGCGCGAGCAAACGCAAGGTGTATGCCGCGGCTGACGCCGTGTTGTCGGGCTGGCCGGGATCGAGCTCAGCGCAGCGGCGGACGAGCTTGGGGTTGCTGAGCCCGGTCAGGGAATCGCGCAGGGTGGGGTCGGCACCGACGAGGATGGCTTTGAGCTGGTTGATCGCCTGTGTCCGCGTCTTGGTGGCCGAGGCTTTGGCCAGTTTAAACAGGCGGACGCGACCGAGAATCGCTTTGGGTGAGGTGTCGTCCTGGCTGACCGCGCTCGAGCGCGTGTCGCAGGCGGCGGGGAC
>NZ_JBJZOG010000253.1:0-795 GCF_047200535.1 Micromonospora mangrovicola
AACGACTTCTCGGTGTCGTTGTCGCCGACGTCGGGTTCGGTGACCGCGGGTGGTTCGGTGTCGAGCACCGTGGCGACCGCGACCACGAGCGGGTCGGCGCAGACGGTGTCGTTGGCCGCGTCGGGTCTGCCCAGCGGGGCCAGCGCGTCGTTCAGCCCGTCCTCGGTGACCTCGGGCGGTTCGTCGACGATGACCATCAGCACCAGCTCGGGCACCGCGGCGGGCACCTACACCGTGACCGTGACCGGCACCGCCACCTCGGGCAGCCACTCGGCCACGTACACGCTGACCGTCAACGGCAGCGGCGGCGGCTGCACCGGCGCCGGACAGAAACTCGGCAACCCCGGCTTCGAGTCCGGTAACACCGTCTGGGCCTCCACCTCCGGCGTCATCGGCCAGTACGGCTCCCAGGGCCAGCCCACCCACAGCGGCACCTGGGACGCCTGGCTCGACGGCTACGGCACCACCCACACCGACACCCTGTCCCAGTCGGTGAGCCTGCCCGCGGGCTGCACCTCCTACAACTTCACCTTCTGGCTGCACATCGACACCTCCGAAACCACCAGCAGCACCGCGTACGACAAACTGACCGTGCAGGTGCTCAACTCCTCCGGCAGCGTCCTGGCGACCCTGGCCACCTACTCCAACCTCAACAAGGCCAGCGGCTACAGCCAGAAGTCCTTCTCCCTGGCCGCCTACGCCGGCCAGACCATCACCCTGAAGTTCACCGGCACCGAGGACTGGCTTCTGCAGACCTCGTTCGTCGTCGACGACACCGCGGTCAACGTCTCCTGA
>NZ_JBJZOG010000254.1:0-735 GCF_047200535.1 Micromonospora mangrovicola
TCAGCTGTTGTTCCAGTGCTGGGCGACGAGGTCGGCGGCCTGCTGCTCCCACTGGGCGTAGGCGTCCGGGTAGGCCGAGACCTGCACGGTCTGGGCGGCCTGGGTCAGCGGCATGTCCTGCCAGCCGTCGACCTGCTTGAGGCCCTTCTCAAACGCCAAGGTCGCGTACTCGGGGTCGGTGATCTGCTCCGGCGTGCCCCACCCCGAGCTCGGGCGCTGCTGGAACAGGCCCAGCGAGTCGTGATCATTGGCGTCGCCGAGGTGGCCCAGGTTGTGCAGCTTCGACTCCTGCAGGCTGGTGGCGATCGAGATGACCGCCGCCCGCTGCGGCAGACCGGCCTTCTTCGTCGCGGCGATGATCGCCTTCACGTTGCCGGTCTGCTCGTCGTTGAGGTCGACACGCGACTGGACGCCCTGCACACCGTGCGGGATCAGCTTGCTGCTGTCGGGCTTGTCCGCCTGCACCGCGGCCGGCTTGCCCTCCACGGGGCGGGCCTCGGCGTGGGCGGCGATCGGACCGGCGAACACACCACCGGTGAACGCGAGACCAGCGATACCGAGCACGCTCTTACGAATGATCGTGTTCATGACTGAAGCTCCATTCGGGGGTCGGCGCACAGGCCACCGATGGGGGTCGGCATCCTGCACGCGAGCACCGTCAGGCGCCCAAAAGAATGAGGGGGAAAGTCTTCGGGGGGTTCGGCGCGCGGGGCAACAGGCCACTTCGCGGCGCCG
>NZ_JBJZOG010000255.1:0-697 GCF_047200535.1 Micromonospora mangrovicola
CCAGGCCGTGCCGGTGTCGGACGCGCAGGCGCCTTCCTGGTCGAGTAACCACGGCAAGGAGGGCGAGGGCGACGGCGGTGCGCTGCTGGTCGAGCGCGGCGGCAGCGCGCACCTGAAGGACGTGAAGCTGACCCGCAACAACGCCGAGAACAACGGCGGCGCGATCGCCAACTACGGCCGGGTCGACCTCGTCGACAGCAAGGTCGAGGACAACCACGCCCAGAAGGACGGCGGCGGCATCTTCAACAAGGGCGTCCTCAAGGTCGAGGCATCCCAGATCGACAACAACACCGCCGGCGGCAACGGCGGCGGCATCGCCAACGGCGAGGGCAAGAAGGACGACCACGGCAAGTACGGCCACGACACGAGCAGCTACGGCGCGGACCTCAAGGACCGCAAGGACCGCAAGGACCGCAAGGACCGCGACGAGGCCGGCACCGTGGAGATCATCGGCTCCGTCAAGGGCAAGGACGCCGTCCGGAGCACCATCGAGAACAACCGGGCCGGCAAGAACGGCGGCGGCCTGTTCAGCTCCGGCGGCTTCGTCAAGATCACCTTCACCGCCATCAAGGGCAACACCGCCTGCGAGAACGGCGGTGGCATCTACGCCGAGAACACCGACCTCAAGCTCGAGAAGGTCACCGTCGCCAAGAACCACGCCGACAAGGACGGCGGCGGCATCGTCAACACCGGCGGC
>NZ_JBJZOG010000256.1:0-666 GCF_047200535.1 Micromonospora mangrovicola
TGTCACGACCGTCCTTGTCGCGACCGTCCTTGTCCCGGGCGGCTTCATCCTTGCCCCGGGCGTCGTCCTTGGTGACCTGCTGGGCGGTCGACCACTTCACGTCGGCGAGCCGGTGGGGACCCACGGCCCCGGTGGTCGCGTACGCCACACCGGCGAGGCTGACCGCTCCCGTCAGGCCCACGACGCCGGTGGCGAGCCAGACCCGGCGACGCCGGATCGGAGAGACCTTCTCACGGGTGACGTCATCGTTATTGCGAAGGTAGTTGGACATCGGAGCTCTCTGCCCTCTCCTTGTACCTGACAAGGTCGCTTCGCCACGGCGAGGCGGCCTTCGCTACAAATCGGTTGTAGCTGCTGAAGACCACCGTATGAGAACCTTCTTCGCCTCGTGCCCATATGCGAGAAAAACCCGCATAAGGGTGCGGGTGGGGCGGGGGGTAGCAAGGTGGAACCGCAGTGCAGCAGCGGTGTCAGGGTTGGCGAAGGGGGTCGCCGAGGGTGAAAAGCCGCCGCTCGCTGCCGGACGGCCCGTAGCGGCCAGGACCACGACGAATCGCTCCGGCGGTGACGCGGGGGGCAGGGGAGTCCCTTCCCGCCCTGGCGCGGCGGAAAGGGACTCCCTCGCTATGTGGTGGTTCAGTGGAAACAGTCGCCGACGGTGGTGGT
>NZ_JBJZOG010000257.1:0-632 GCF_047200535.1 Micromonospora mangrovicola
GTCGAGGGCGAACCGGTACGCCTGGACCGTCTTCACGCCGGGCCGTCCCCAGTGGCCGCTTCAACGGCACGGCGGGCACGGATCGCCGCGGCGCGGCGGCCGTACAGCCGGGCACACAGCGACGTCAGGATCTCGGTCACGTCGCGCACCAGGTCCTCATCGACCTCAGCCGGATCGACCACCAGCAGCCGGCGGCCTTGCGCGGCCAGGGCCGCCTCGACGTACTCGGCGCCGAAGCGGGCGAACCGGTCGCGGTGCTCGACCACGATGGTCGACACCGCAGGATCGCGCAGCAGGGACAGGAACTTCCTGCGCTGCCCGTCGAGCACGGACCCGACCTCGGTAACAACCCGGTCGACGGCGAGTTTCTGACCGGTCGCCCACACGGTGACCCGCGCGACCTGCCGGTCCAGATCCGGTTTCCGGTCGGCCACCGACACCCTGGCATAGACCACGGTCTGACCGCCGGGCGCCGCACCGGTCAACGGCTCACCGACCATGATGAGACGACCAAGCCGGTACGCAGGAACAGGCAACGTCCCAGACTCGTAACGCCGCCTCGCGGTCGCGTACGAAATCCCGGTAGCCGCCGCCCACTCCTTCAAATTCACGCCGCCACCATAGCCGACTCC
>NZ_JBJZOG010000258.1:0-616 GCF_047200535.1 Micromonospora mangrovicola
GGGAAGAAGTGGCCGGCGCAGAAGCGGGTCAGGGAGCTGACCGGCAGGCGCACGGAGAACGGCAAGGTTTATCAGCTGTCGGACGGGCGGTTGCAGGCGGAGATTTCCGCGGTGCCGTTGCACTATCAGGACGGTAAGGGCAACTGGCGGCCCATCGACACCACCGTGCGTCCCGTGGCCGACCACGGGTATGTGCAGGGCAATCGGACCAACAGCTTCACCAGCCTGTTCGGTGACAGCTCGGATGACCTGGTGCGTTTCGAGCGGGACGGGCGCAGCATCGAGCTGGGTCTGAGCGGTGGGGCGACGGCGGCGGCGCCGAAGGTCTCCGGTTCCACGGTGACGTATGCGGGTGTGGCCGGTGGCGCGGATGTGGTCTACGACGTGACCAGCACCGCGTTGAAGGAGAAGATTGTTCTGCGTGAGGCGCCGGCGGGGCCGGCGTCGTGGACGTTCACGCTGGACACGGCGGGTCTGACGGCGCGGCAGCGGGCGGACGGGTCGATCGCGTTCCTGGGTCGCGACGGTGGGGCGCCGGTGTTCGTGATGCCGGCGCCGTTCATGTACGACAGCAGGGACGACAAGTCCTCCCCGCACGGCAAGGTGTGGTCGGACC
>NZ_JBJZOG010000259.1:0-594 GCF_047200535.1 Micromonospora mangrovicola
CAAGGCCCGGCTGCCCGAGGGCGTCGCGGGTATCACGCGGCTGCACGCGATGATCGGCCAGTGCCTCGGTGACGACGTCGACGTCGAGGATGTCGCCGCCCGGGTGAAGATCGGCATCGAGACGGATCGGGGCCCGTGGGTGCAGGCGCTGGTCGCCGCCGGGTACACGGTGCACGCGGTCAACCCGTTGCAGGCGGCCCGCTACCGGGAACGCCTCGCGCTGTCCGGAGCCAAGAGCGACGCCGCGGACGCGCACATGCTGGCCGACATGGTGCGCACCGACTCGCACCAGCTGCGCCCGGTCGCCGGTGACAGCGCCGAGGCCGAAGCGGTCAAGGTCGTCACCCGGATGCACAAGACGCTGATCTGGGAACGTACCCGCGCCGGCCAGCGGCTGCGGCACGCGCTGCGGGAGTACTTCCCCGCCGCGTTGGCCGCCTTCGAGGACCTCGACGCCACCGACACCCTGGAACTGCTCGCGAAGGCCCCGGACCCGGCCGCCGCCGCCAGGCTGAGCATCAGCCAGATCAGCGCGGCCCTCAAACGGGCCCGCCGCCGTGACATCGCTGCCAAGGCCACGGCGATCCAGGCCGT
>NZ_JBJZOG010000260.1:0-571 GCF_047200535.1 Micromonospora mangrovicola
GGACGGACGGGCCGACTGTGCCGAGCGGTATGCGCGTGCGACCGTGGACGAAGTGGCAGCCAGCTGCGGACGGGACGGCAACCAGACGGTCTGAATGCCGAGCTGCTCGTTCATCGCAGCGAGCTGGTACTCCTGGCGAAGGTCCGCGGCCGTACGTAGGCCGCGGACGATGACCGCTGCGCCGCGGCGCAGGCAGTAGGCAGTGGTCAGGCCGGTCCAGGTGTCCACCTCGACATTGCCCCAGGCCGCCGGCAGGGCGTCACGCACGCGTACGGCCCTGGTCGTGGCCTCGGCGGTCGGTCGCTTGTCGGCGTTCACCGCCAGCAACACGATGATCCGGTCGAACATCACCCGGGCACGGGCCACCAGGTCGCGGTGCCCCGGGGTGAACGGATCGAACGTACCGGGATAGACCGCCAACGAACCGTGTACCGGCACCACTGCACGATCCGACTTAGCCGTCACCGCGACTCCCACCACATGGCCACGATCATCCCAGCCGTACCTGTGCCGACCCGACTGTGGGCCTCGTCGTCACCGCCGACCACCGCCGACATCCTGATCTGCCGCC
>NZ_JBJZOG010000261.1:0-565 GCF_047200535.1 Micromonospora mangrovicola
TCGGTGTCCCACAGGTAGAAGTAGTAGCAGGTGACGCGACGGTCGACGCGCTGGTAGGTGAACCACACGGCCCCGGTGTCGGTGGCGGACTTCGACCCGGTGAACACGCGCTGATACTCCTGCGCCACGCCGATCGCGACGACCTGGGAACGGCCGGTGGCCGCGGCCTTGCGCATCAACGGCATCACCTGATCGATCTTGCGTTCCGGCCACGGGCTGTCCGCCAGCACACCTGGCCGGGTCTTCTCCTTCTTACCGGTGAAGCTGAGGACCGGGATGCCGTTGGCCTCAGCGAACGACATCACCGCCCGACGGAACGCCTGCCCACGGCGTTCCAGCAACGCAGGCGACGGCACCGGCATGCCCTCATGCTGGTTGAGGAAGCTGACCACCTGACCGCCCACCACCAGGTTCGGCACGGACATGGTCAGATAGACCCGATCGAGGCAGTCGATCTCCAACAGCTTCTGCCCGTCGAGCACGTCGTTGACCGTGACCGCATTCGTTCTCGTCAGACGTGAGGCCATGACCAACCTCCGCATCCACATCTACGAATGCCAGGATG
>NZ_JBJZOG010000262.1:0-539 GCF_047200535.1 Micromonospora mangrovicola
GCGCCGACAGGCCGTACCAGAACAGCCCGCGCGTGCCGGTGCGCTGCAGCTCGTGGTCACGCAGAAAGGCCACGAGGATGAGCCCGCGGCTGAGCTGGATGGCGACGTAGGCGCCCGCGAAGATCAGGCCCGTGTCGCCGAATGCCTCGGGCACAGCGGCCGCCATCACCAGGCTGCCGACCATGGTCGCGATGACCAGCGCCTGGATTACCGCTCGTTGCGGGTCCGTCCGGTCGGTTAGCCACGCGGTGCTGGACCAGACCCACCACATGGCCCCCAACAGCACCAGCGTCCGGAAGGCGCCGCTCCACCCGAGATCCTCGGCCAGGCCGCGCGAGAGCTGAGCGAGCGCGAGGACAAACACCAGGTCGAAGAAGAGTTCCAGGAACGTAGCCCGCTGTGGATCCCCGGCTTCCCGCACCAGCTCGGCCGCCCTGCTCGTCGCCATCGGCTCGCCCGTTCTGCCACTCTGCTCCAGGTTTGTGGGCATTCTGACATACGGCAGCGGTGGTGACCGCGGACGTGCTGCCGTGGACTGG
>NZ_JBJZOG010000263.1:0-537 GCF_047200535.1 Micromonospora mangrovicola
TGAAGCCGTAGCGGCGCAGGCCCCAGGCGATGAACGCGTTGTCGAACGGCCAGACGGTGCCGACGTGGTAGCCGAGCGGGTTGTACCGCCCCTCCCCCTGCGCGAGGGTGCGAACCCCCCAGCCGGAGAACAGCCGGGGGCCGAGCAGGTGCTCGGCGATCCTGGCGGCGCGGGACTCCTCGACGATCCCGCTCCACAGCAGGTGACCGATGTTGGAGGAGAGGGCGTCGACCTGGCGTCCGTCGCCGTCGAGGGCCAGCGCGTAGTACTGCCCGTCCTCGATCCAGAAGTCGCGGTTGAAGCGTTGTTTGAGGTCGGCGGCTTGGCGTTCCAGCCGGTCGGCGTAGTCCGGGTCGTTCCAGAACTCGCGGGCCAGGCGGGCGCCGCGGATCTTGGCGTCGTAGGCGTAGCCCTGCAACTCGCAGGTCGCCCGGGGCAGGCTCGGCAGCCGGCCGTCCCGGAACGAGATCGCGTCCCAGGAATCCTTCCAGCACTGGTTCTCCAGGCCGTTGCGCTCGTTGCGGCGCTGGTACCAGA
>NZ_JBJZOG010000264.1:0-535 GCF_047200535.1 Micromonospora mangrovicola
GCGCAGGCAGGCGGTGACCTTCTCCGGGTTGGGGCTGCGCAGCGCGGGATGGTGATGGTGTAGTCCGCGGTCGTGGCGGATGCGGTCCAGCAGGTGGTCTTCTCGGATGTAGAGGATCTTCGGCTGCGGTGAGGTCTTGGTGCGGCTGCTGGTGTGGCCGTGGCGGCAGCGGTAGCCGGGACGGCCGTGGACCCAGTGGGAGTCCATGATGCGGCCGCAGATGCCGCAGCAGACGAGGCCGGCCAGGAGGTAGTGGCGAGGAGCGCTATCAGCGGGGGTGGGCGCGGTATGGATCGCCTGGGCAGCGACGAACTGCTCCTCGGTGACCAGCGGCGGGTGGGCGATCTGGCGGGAGATGGCCCACTGCGGGGCGGCGTTCCAGCGCTGGACCTCGCGGTGTCGGGTGATGGTGCCGTCGGGCTCGATGTCGTCGTGGTCGGTGCGGTGCCGGTGCCAAACCTGGTGGCCGGTGTAGCGGGGGTTGGCCAGGATCGCCGCGACGGTGGTCAGCATCCATTGGTGGCCGCTGCGGTGC
>NZ_JBJZOG010000265.1:0-515 GCF_047200535.1 Micromonospora mangrovicola
CACCGGCGCCCGCAGCGAGGAGGTCCTCGCCGCCGCCGGCATCGTCGTCTCCGACGAGGGGAAGGCTCGCGCGCGCCGCCGCCTGGACGAGGCCCGGTTGCGGTGGACGGCGGAGCTCGACGCCCAGGCTCGCGAGCAGCTTGGCCTGCCGGCCCGCGCCGCGTGACCGAACCGGCCGTCCGGGTCGTCCTCGACGCCTCCGCGATCATCGCCTTCACTCGAGGGTCGATCGACGTCGGTGAGGTGATCGCCGAGGTCGCCGACGGAGAGAACTACGTGTTCGGGCTGCCGGTACTGTGCGTGGCCGAAGCCGCCCGGGTGGTCGTCGACAGGGACCGTCTGCAGCTGCTCGTCAACCACCCGATCGCCGAGGTCCTCTCGCCAGCGCCGGACAGCTGGGAGGCCCTCGCGGTCACCCTCGACACGGTCGGCAGGGTCGACGCCGCCACCGCGGTGCTCGCCGCGATCGACCTGGGCTGCAGCGTGCTGACCGGCCAGCCCGGCCTGTACGGCGG
>NZ_JBJZOG010000266.1:0-515 GCF_047200535.1 Micromonospora mangrovicola
ATCGAGCGACCCGCGCTACACGGACGGGCGACAGTCGAGCCCGATGAGTTCCTTCCATCCGTCGCCGCTGAATCAGATTAGCTCCTTGACCTTGGCCAAGCGTCGGCCGGTGCTACGGAGGGCGGAGTGTGACCCAGGTCCTGATCATATGCCACGCAGGTCCTGAGACCGGACACCATGCTGCCGGCTATGTCGGGCTCCAGTTGATGCGTTATCTGTTCCGGTTGATCGGTGACAGTTCGACGGTTGATAGGGCGCGTTCGTCACACCGCGTTATCGGATACCGGGTTGCCTGCTCCCCACGCCTACGGCACGCTGCCGGCATGATCGAGACGCGTGTGCTCAGCGAGGGCGATTGGAAGATGTGGCGGGAACTGCGGCTCGCTGCGCTGGCGGAGGCGGCGTATGCGTTCGGTTCCCAGCTGGCGGATTGGCAGGGCGAGAGCGACCGTGAGGAGCGTTGGCGCGGTCGGCTGGCCATCCCCGGCTCGTACAACGTCATGGCGATGCTCGAC
>NZ_JBJZOG010000267.1:0-508 GCF_047200535.1 Micromonospora mangrovicola
GACCTCGGGCCAGCCGTACGGCCAGCCCACCTCCGGCCAGCCGTACGGCCAGCCGACCTCGGGCCAGCCCTACGGCCAGCCCGCCTCCGGCCAGCCCTACGGCCAGCAGCCGTACCAGGACCCGTACGCGCAGCAGCCGTACGGCGCCGCGCCGCAGTACCCGGCCGCCGGCTACCCGCCGGCGCAGGGGCAGAACAACACCCTCGGCCTGATCGGCATGATCGCCGGCATCGTGTCCATCGTGTTCGCCTTCTGCTGCACCCCGCTCGGCATCATCGGCGGCATCGCCGGCGTGGTGCTCGGCGTCATGGGCCAGAAGAAGGTGCAGACCGGCGAGGCGACCAACGGCGGCCAGGCCAAGGCGGCCCTGATCTGCGGCGGCGTCGGCATCGTGCTCTCCATCATCAGCGCCATCGCGGGCGCCGCGATCAACCTGAACAATCTCGGCTCCTGACCCGAACCCCGGGAAGGGGCGGGGGGGGGGGGGGGGGGGGGGGCCTCCCCCCCC
>NZ_JBJZOG010000268.1:0-478 GCF_047200535.1 Micromonospora mangrovicola
CTCCGGGTTCAACCCGACCAGCTCGAGCAGTTCCTGCACGCGGTTGCGGATCCCGCCCGGCGGGTCGATCCGGTTGACCTGCAACGGCATCGCCACGATCCGGCCGACCGTGTGGCGGGGGTTCAACGACGCGTACGGGTCCTGGAAGATGATCTGCAGGTCCTGACGCAACGGCCGCAGCTGACGCCGCCGCAGATGGGTGATGTCCCGCCCGGCGAACTCGACCGACCCGGACGTCGGCTCCAGCAGGCGTACCAGCATCCGCCCCGTGGTGGTCTTCCCGCACCCGGACTCCCCGACCAGGCCGAGGGTCTCCCCCGGCCGCACGTCGAAGTCCAGCCCGTCGACCGCCCGCACCACCCCACCGGACCGGAAACCCTCCCGGGCCGGGAAATGCTTCGTCAGCCCGCGCACCCGGAGCAGGGCCTCGCCGGCTCCGGGGAGCGTCGGCTGGCCGTCGACGACAGCACTCCTCGCG
>NZ_JBJZOG010000269.1:0-476 GCF_047200535.1 Micromonospora mangrovicola
TCCCAGTCGGTCGGGTTCCACGCCGCCAGGGTCGGGTTCGACAGCGTCACCGGCACCGTGTACGTGGAGTCCGCGGTCGCGAGGGCCGGGGTCTGCGCCGCGTAGTACGTCGACTCCGCGGTCTGCTCCAGGTAGGTGACCTCCAGCGTCGGGCGCAGCAGCGGCTCCTGCCCCTCCGAGGACAGCAGCATCGCCCGGGCGGTCTGGTTGGTCTCGTCGCGCTGGCGCAGCAGCAGCCCGTAGTTGGTCGCCGAGTTCTTCACCCAGCCGTCCACGGCCGGGGTGACGTCCCAGGTCTCCCACTCCGGGTCGTTGGTGAACCCGTTGAACCCGGCCTTCCACGACGTGTCGTAGTCACCACCGGCGGTGGTCCACGCGTTGGTCCCGTCGTAGGTGTTCCAGGTCGCCTTCGTCTCGGTGAAGTTGCGCTTGAGCTTGTAGACGTCGACGTACTCGTCGGTGTCCGTGCCCGGGTA
>NZ_JBJZOG010000270.1:0-475 GCF_047200535.1 Micromonospora mangrovicola
TGCCGTGGATCGCGGGGGCGCTCGTGCACGGTACGGCGCGTGGCGCGTTGTGGGCACTCGCGGTGGTCCTTGACCACACGGCAGGCAGAATCGGCTTCCCGACGCCGAGGGCGGGCCGTACGCCCAGCGAAGACCTTGTGATCTCGGGCGAGCACCTGGCCGAGCGCTACCGGCAGTTCTTCATCATCGCGCTCGGCGAGCTGATCCTGGTTACCGGCCTGGCGCTGAGCAGCAGCGGCTTCGCGCCGGACGGGATCGCCGCGTTCGCAGTGTCGATCGCGACCACCGTGCTGCTGTGGCGGATCTACATCTACCGGGCTGGGGAAGTCCTGGCGGAAGCGATTGCCGTGTCCACCGACCCGGTCCGTCTCGCCGCATCGGCGTCATACGCCCACCTGGCCATGGTGGCCGGCGTGGTCGCTGCGGCCGTCGGCGACGAACTTGTCATCGCCCATCCACTCGGGCACACCCCACC
>NZ_JBJZOG010000271.1:0-472 GCF_047200535.1 Micromonospora mangrovicola
GTTCCCAGTCGAGGCGAGAGCGTAGGGGCCGCAGGGCTGAGCGTTGCCGGCTGCCGACGCTCAGCCAGATACCACTCTCGCCATAGTCGGCGGCCATCACGACCAGTCCGGGAGCCACCCAATGGCGCGTCGGGTCGCCAGGTACCCGCATCGGCTGCAGCGGAACCGGAACCAGATCCTCGACGAACCGGTCCAGCGACTCCGCTGTGACCGTGGCGAAGCCGGTGAACGGTGAGGTGCTCACCGCTTCGTTGAGGGCGAACTGGAGCAGGAAGCCGCTGAGGCGTTCCCGCTCGCGCAGCCGCTCCGGGCCGCCGTCGTACCAAACGACCGGATCATCGTCGGTGGGGTCGATCAACGCCACCCAGACGCCCTGATTCTCGGCCGCGAAGACCACCAACGGCTCGTCTTCCAGGTACTCGACCTCGTCGAGCGGCTCGATGAAGTCCTGCCGGCCGAGGATCTCCTCGCG
>NZ_JBJZOG010000272.1:0-462 GCF_047200535.1 Micromonospora mangrovicola
GGGGTGGGTCATCGCGTGTAGCGCCTCGTGTTCGGCGGGTGGGACGTGTCCGAGTTCGCCGTGCAGCCGGCGGTTGTTGTACCAGTCGATGTATTCGACGGTGGCCATCTCCAGGTCGTCGAGCCCGCGCCACGGGCCCTTGTTGCGTACGAGTTCGGCCTTGTATAGGGAGTTGAACGCCTCGGCCATGGCGTTGTCGTACGAGTCGCCCCTCGATCCGACGGAGGCTACGGCGCCGGCCTCGGCGAGTCGTTGGCTGTAGCGGATCGCTCGATACTGGACTCCCCTGTCCGAGTGATGGACCAGTTTGCGCAGGTCAGCGCCCTGGTTCTCGCGGCGCCACATCGCCACTTTCAACGCGTCGAGGGCCAGATCGGTGTAGAGCGAGGTGGACACCTGCCAGCCGACGATCATGCGGGAGTACACGTCGAGGACGAACGCGGCGTACACCCAGCCCACGGC
>NZ_JBJZOG010000273.1:0-462 GCF_047200535.1 Micromonospora mangrovicola
GCCGGTCTCCTTGTTCAGCACCGGGGTGATGTCGTTGATGGAGTTGGTGCCGTTCTCGGTGGTGCCCATCTCGCGGGCCATGGCGTCCACGTCGATGTTCTTGCCCTGCACGGACAGGGCGTTACGCGTGGCGGCGGGGCCGCAGTAGTAGAAGTTCGGCTGGGCCTCGTAGCGGACGTTGAGTTCGCGCTCGCCGTGGCCCTTGCGGTCGGTGGTCACCGACGAGGCGGCCTTCTCGGCGGGGGTGGCGTGCGCGGCGATCGCGGGGCCGGCGATCCCACCGGCGGTGGCGGCGATACCGGCAGCGGTCAGAACGGTCTTACGCAGCAGAGTGGTACGCATGATGAGTGCCTCTCTGTTCGGGGGTACACGGCAGCACGCGCGGGGGTGCGGCGCTGCCGTGGGAAAGTCTGGGAGGGGCCGGCCCGGCGATCCGGGGTGACCTGCTCGGGCGGCCCGGGG
>NZ_JBJZOG010000274.1:0-456 GCF_047200535.1 Micromonospora mangrovicola
ACCAGGACTGCGACACGCCGAGTGCTCGGCAGGCCACCGCGTGGGGCACCTCGTGTTCGGTCCTCTGGGAAGCGATGAAGGCGGCCACGCTCACCGGCCCGTCGCTTCCTTGACCCACAGGACCACGGATCGCTTGAGGACATCACGCTCCATCGCCAACTCGGCGTTCTCCCGCCGCAACCTGGCCAGCTCGGCCCGCTCGTCCTCGGACAGCCCACCCGCAGCGGCCTCGCCCCGAGCTTCGCGGTCCTTCTTCACCCAGTTCGCCAGAGTCCCGTCGTTGATCCCCAGGTCACGTGCGACCTGAGCGATCGGCTTCCCGGTCTCGCGCACGATCCGCACCGCTCCTGCACGGAACTCCGGATCGAACCGGCGTCTCGTCTCAGCCATGAACCCCTATCCCTCAAGTCCTGGCCTCCACGCTACGAGGGGAACCGCATGAACGCCGGCCCGAAG
>NZ_JBJZOG010000275.1:0-447 GCF_047200535.1 Micromonospora mangrovicola
GAGGTCACCACGCTCGAGTGGGACGACGACCACAACGTCACCAAACTCACCGAGAACAACGGCGCCGCGTCGACCTGGACCTACGACGCCAAGACCGGCTACCCCACAGAGATCAAGGACGCCGAGGCGGTCCGCAATGGCTGGCCCGGCACGGTCCTGACCTACCAGCGCCAGCTCAACGGCTACGTCGCCGACCTCACCGAGAAGACCAGCCCCGAAGGCCGCAAGTGGACCTTCGGCTACGAGCCCGACGGTGACGTCGCCTGGGTCGTCGACCCGATCGGCAACACCACCCCGACTGCTGACGACTACAAGACCACGTACACGTACGACGCGTGGGGTCAGATGCTCACGGCGACCGACGCCAACGGCAACGGCACCACCAACAGCAACTTCGATCCCAACGGCTACCCGCAGACCATCACCGACGCCGACAACAAGCAGACC
>NZ_JBJZOG010000276.1:0-447 GCF_047200535.1 Micromonospora mangrovicola
CGTCGCGTTGTTCAGCGCGTCGGTGATCGCCTGCGGGTAGCCGTTGGGGTCGTAGTTGCCGTACGTGGTGACGTTGCCGTTGGCGTCCTTGGACGTCTGCAGCTGTCCCCAGGTGTCGTAGGTGTTGGTGGTGGTGTAGTCGCCGGCCGTGGTGGTCGACGTGCCGATCGGGTCGGTGACGGTTTCCAGGTCACCCTCGGTCGTGTAGCCGAAGCTCCACTTGCGTCCCTCGGGGCTGGTCTTGGTGGCGAGGTCCGCCACGTAGCCGTTGAGCTGGTACTGGTAGGTCAGCACCGTCCCCGGGGTGCCGTTCTCGGCCGCCTCGGCGTCCTTGATCTCGGTGGGGTAGCCGGTCTTGGCGTCGTAGGTCCAGGTGGATGCGGCGCCGTTGGCCTCCTCGAGCCGGGTGACGTTGTGGTCGTCGTCCCAGGTCAGCTTGGTGGTCTG
>NZ_JBJZOG010000277.1:0-446 GCF_047200535.1 Micromonospora mangrovicola
GCACCCGGACGCTGAGACCATCCTGTCCCAGCCCGGACTGGGTGCCATCCTCGGCGCCCGGGTGCTCGCCGAGTTCGGTGACGACCACAACCGCTACGCCTCGGCCAAGGCCCGCAAGAACTACGCCGCGACCAGCCCGATCACCCGCGCGTCCGGGAAGAAGAAGACCGTCGCCGCCCGATTCGTGCACAACGATCGGCTCATCGACGCGCTGATGACCCAGGCGTTCACGTCGCTGCAGGCCTCGCCCGGCGCCCGCGCCTACTACGACCGGCAACGCGCCCGCGGCGCCACCTACAACGCCGCACTGCGCCAACTCGCCAACCGCCTCGTCGGCATCCTCCACGGATGCCTCAAAACCGGCACCCGCTACGACGAGACAACCGCCTGGTCCCACCACCTCAACAAGGCCGCTGCTTGACATTCAAGCTCCTGGGATGTCTTTC
>NZ_JBJZOG010000278.1:0-448 GCF_047200535.1 Micromonospora mangrovicola
GACCGCGGCGACCGCAACGACCGTGGCCAGCGGGCCGAGCGCGACAACGACGGTGACGAGGACGGCGAGGGCGGCGGCCGACGCAGTCGGCGCAGCCGGTTCCGGGACCGTCGGCGTGGCCGTGGCGAGCGGGGCGAGGGCGACGGTGGCGGCCGGGAGCCGCAGGTCGGCGAGGACGACGTGCTCGTCCCGGTCGCCGGCATCATCGACGTGCTCGACAACTACGCCTTCGTGCGCACCACCGGCTACCTCGCCGGCCCGAACGACGTGTACGTCTCGATGTCCCAGATCAAGAAGTACGGCCTGCGTCGCGGTGACGCCATCACCGGTGCGGTGCGCGCGGCCCGGGACGGCGAGCAGCGGCGCGACAAGTACAACCCGCTGGTCCGGCTCGACACCATCAACGGGATGGAGCCGGACGAGGCGAAGCGTCGTCCGGAGTTCGTCC
>NZ_JBJZOG010000279.1:0-428 GCF_047200535.1 Micromonospora mangrovicola
CGAGCGGCCTGCCGGGCGGCTCCACCATCGCCATGTGGCTCACGCCCCCGGTCGGCCAGTCCACCTTCACCGCCGGCCAGACCTACCCGACCACCGGGTCCGGCGACGCCAGCCACGCCGGCCTGGACATGTCCTCCGACTCCACCGGCTGCAACGGCGCGGACGCGTTCGGCAGCCTCACCGTCCGCGAGGTGGCCTACGACGACACCGGCGCGGCCACCGCCTTCGCCGCCGCGTACGAGTTCCACTGCTACTCGATCGCCGGCGCGGTCACCGGCGAGCTGCGCTGGAACTCCAGCCTGGACTACGTCGGGGTGGTCGCCTCCCCGAAGCCGGCCGTCGACTTCGGCCGGGTGGCGATCGGCGGCGAGATGCCCACCGCCACGGTCCTCCTGGGCGTCCAGGGCACGCTGCCGAGCGTCTTCGGC
>NZ_JBJZOG010000280.1:0-391 GCF_047200535.1 Micromonospora mangrovicola
GCCGCCTTCGCGGTCGCCGCCGCGGAAGCCGCCCTCACGGCGGTCGCCACCACGGAAGCCACCCCCGCGGTCGTCGCGGCGGAAGCCCTCGCGGCGGTCACCGCCACGGAAGTCACCGTCCCGACGGTCGCCGCCACGGAAGCCGCCCTGGCGAGAGCCGCCTTCCCGGCGGTCACCGCCGAAGCCGCCCGGACGGTCGTCGCGGTTGCCCCGGTACGACGGACGGTCGTCGCGGCGGGCGTCGTCGCGCCCCGGCCGGCGGTCGGCGCGGTCCTCGTAGCGACGGGGGCGATCTCCGCCCTGCGGTCCTGAACTCACAGGTACATCCTTCCTGATTGCGTCCCCCAGGACGCTAACGCAGTCGAGGGCCGACCCTGCTGGGGCGGCCCTC
>NZ_JBJZOG010000281.1:0-357 GCF_047200535.1 Micromonospora mangrovicola
TCTCCGGGTCTCCGTTCTCCGGTGTATGCCAAGTGACGGTGACCGGTCAGGGTCAAGGTGACGGCTGGTGCGTCAGTGACGGTGACTGGGTCTCGTGGAGTGACGCGAGGCGTCAGGGTGTTGATCGCGGCCGCGGCAAATCAGGCCGTGGCACTGAGCGCTCCTGATCGGAGAGCGGCGACGACGCTGGCGGGTACGCCAGACCCGCGAGCGGTCGATCCGTCGTTGACACGATCGGTCCACGATCGGTCGGGCCCGCGAACGAGCAGTCGGTCGCGAGCGTCGGTCGGTCCACGAGCGGTCGGTCGCGCGCGTCGGTCGGTCGGTCCACGAGCGATCGGTCCACGAGCGGTCCAC
>NZ_JBJZOG010000282.1:0-340 GCF_047200535.1 Micromonospora mangrovicola
GCGTACTTGAACTCGGCGGCGTTGCCGTCCTTGACGGTGAGGTCCTTCAGGGTCAGTTCACCACCGTCGGCGACCCGGAAGATCCGGAACGCGTCCTCGGAGTCCCGCTTGATCGTCGAGTCGTTGCCCTTGATCGTGATGTCCTGCTTGATCGTCGGCAGACCCGTGCCGGACTTCTTGTCCGCGAAGCTCAACTTGTAGGTGCAGTGCTCGGCCAGCTTCAACGTGCCGCCCTGGTCCCGGTTCGCCAGATCGACCGCCTCGATCAGCTCCTCCTCGTCACACGGCACCTCCCGCACCTGCCCGTGCTCACCCCAGTCGCCCCAGTCGCCACCGTCCT
>NZ_JBJZOG010000283.1:0-336 GCF_047200535.1 Micromonospora mangrovicola
CCGGTGCTGTAGATGGTCTGCCAGGGCCCGGCGGTGTCGGCGGCGACCTGGATCTGGAAGGAGCGCGCGTAGGCCGCCTCCCACTGCAGCACGACCTGGCAGAGGGTCTGCGTGCCGCCCAGGTCGACCCGGAGCCACTGCGGGTCGGCGAACGCGCTGGACCAGCGGGTGCCGGCGTTGCCGTCGACCGCGGCGGAGGCGGGCACGGCGGCGTTCTCGGTCGAGGAGGCGACCGCCGGCCGGTTGAGCGCGGCGTTGCCGGTGCAGCCGGGGGAACCGCTGGTGCCGTAGACCTTGAACTCCCAGAGCGAGTAGCCGTACGCGGTGGCCCGGGTG
>NZ_JBJZOG010000284.1:0-348 GCF_047200535.1 Micromonospora mangrovicola
GCCGGAGGTGTACCAGCGGCCGAGGCTGGTGAGGCCGGTGCTCCAGACGTAGTAGCCGAAGGTGCCGTCGCTGAGCTGGTAGGCCATGACGATGTCGGCCTTGCCGTCGCCGGTGACGTCGCCGGCGGCGACGCGGTCGCCGACGTTGGACAGGGCGAAGGAGCCGGTGCCGACGTAGTCGGTGGTGCGGGTGAAGGTGCTGCCGGTGGAGAGCCAGCGGTAGATGCTCATGGTGGCGTTGCCGTTGTCTCGGACGAGGGCGGGTTCGGCCTTGCCGTCGCCGTTGAAGTCGGCGACGACGAGTCGTCCGTCGACGGTGTTGAGGTTGAAGGTGCCGGAGGTGAAGGT
>NZ_JBJZOG010000285.1:0-336 GCF_047200535.1 Micromonospora mangrovicola
ACAACCCGTCGCGCGGCCTGTCGACGTTCGTCCGGCTGGCGTACAACTCGCTGGACACCACCGACACGGTGGCCGGGTACGGCTGGTCGTTGCAGGCCAGCTCGATGATGCGCCTCGGCGCCCCGCTGGACTTCCACCCCAACCCGAACCCCACCAAGGTCACCCTGACCGACGGTGACGGCACCAGCCACTGGTTCACCTGGGACGACGCCGCCGGCGAGTGGAAGAGCCCGAAGGGTGTGCACCTCTACCTGCAGAAGTACAGCAGCGTGGACTGCAAGCCCAACACCGACGAGCCGAAGGCGTGGGTGCTCACCCGGCCGGACCGTACACCGT
>NZ_JBJZOG010000286.1:0-318 GCF_047200535.1 Micromonospora mangrovicola
GGAGTTCTACAAGCTCACTCCGCTGTACCCGCAGGAGCGGCTGCGGCTGGAGACCGAGCCGCACATCCTGACGACGCGGGTCATCGACCTGGTGATGCCGATCGGCAAGGGGCAGCGGGCGCTGATCGTGTCGCCGCCGAAGGCCGGTAAGACGATGGTGTTGCAGGCGATCGCGAACGCGATCACCCGTAACAACCCGGAGTGCCACCTGATGGTGGTGCTGGTCGACGAGCGGCCGGAAGAGGTCACCGACATGCAGCGGTCGGTGAAGGGCGAGGTCATCGCGGCCACGTTCGACCGTCCGCCGCAGGACCACAC
>NZ_JBJZOG010000287.1:0-312 GCF_047200535.1 Micromonospora mangrovicola
GGGCAGGTAGTCCGCGTACCGGCGGGGCATGCCCTCGTTGCCCAGCCAGTGCTGCACCAGGAAGGTGGTGTGGAAGCCGATCATGGTGAGCCAGAAGTGCACCTTGCCCAGCCGCTCGTCGAGCATCCGGCCGAACATCTTCGGGAACCAGAAGTAGATGCCGGAGAAGACGGCGAACACGATCGTGCCGAAGAGCACGTAGTGGAAGTGCGCCACCACGAAGTACGAGTCGGACACGTGGAAGTCCAGCGGCGGGCTGGCCAGCAGCACCCCGGTCAGGCCACCGAAGAGGAAGGTGACCAGGAAGCCGAC